>CAMCWJ010000136.1 GCA_945882475.1 Bifidobacterium breve | reverse complement strand
GCTTGACCATCCGGCCTTCACCGAGGCGCAGCAACTTCGACAGCACATTTTCCCCTGAGAGTTAGCAGGCATCCCCTGGTTGGGGGCGTGAGCGCCCTCCATCCTAGGTGACGCTCGGATGTCTCAGCCGTCGAGCCGGATCAGGCCCCATTAAGTCGGATAAGTCCATAGTCGTAGGCGTGCCGCCGGTAGACGACCGTGGGCTGGTCGGTCTCCTTGTCATGGAAAAGGAAGAAGTCGTGGCCCACCAGTTCCATCTCGTAGAGCGCGTCGTCAACGGTCATCGGCGTGGCCGGGTGCTCCTTGACCCGCACAATCCGGCCCGGCTCGTGGTCATCGGTCATTGGTTCGGGGTCGGGCGGGCTTGAGCCGTTCGGCGTGAAGACCCGCGCGAGGTCGAGTGGGAGCGGTGCGACGGTGCCCTGGCGCACCGACACCGGCGTCTTGTCGCCGTAATGCACCTTGCGGCGGTCCTTGCCGCGGCGCAGCCGGCTCTCCAGTTTGTGCACGGCGGCCTCGAAGGCGCCGTAGAAGCTGTCCGCGCAGCCCTCACCGCGTACGACCGGTCCGTCACCGTGGGCGGTGATCTCCACATGTTGGCAGTTCTTACGCTGGCGGCGGTTCTTCTCATGCTCAAGCTCGACGTCGAAACGGCGGATCGTGTTGTCCAGCCGTTCGGCGCGAGCGAGCTTATGGCCCACGTAGACGCGGTAGTGGTCGGGCACCTCGACGTTGCGGCCGGTCACCTGGACGTGGGCGTCGGGAGTGTCGGGCGTGGAGGTGTCGGCGCCGAGTTGGGGAGGGTTCACGGATTGGGTTGACATGCTGGACAACTCATTTCGGGTCGTTGCTCTGCGGGGTGGCACGCACGGCGGCGCGCTCCGCCTGTCATTGGCTGCGCCGGACCCGGCTGCGGTTACCCCAACCGCCGGCGCCAGGGGTCTGAAAATCACCTCCCGGGCTGCGGTTGTGGTGTGTTGAATCGACGGTAGTCCGACCGCCGCGGTGCCGCCACCTTTCGGCGACACCGATTCCGGTCTGTGATCAGGCCTGCGCCAACGTCAGCACAGCGCTCACCTGCGCCCCGCCGGCAACCAGGGTCCGCACCGCCTCGCGCGCGGTGGCCCCGGTGGTCACCACGTCGTCGACCAGCAGCACCTCGCCGATCGGCACGGCCCCGGCCCGCACCCGGCCGGTGATGTTGCGTTCCCGCCCGGCGCTGCTCAGGCCTACCGAATCGCGGACTCCGCCGGTGGTGCGCAGCACCGGTGCCACGGTCAGTGGCCCGCAGGCGGCGGCCGCGGCGGCAATGCGGGCGATCGGGTCGCCGCCGCGGCGGCGGGCGGCCGAGCGCCGGGTCGGGGCCGGCACCACGGTCGGTGGCAGGCCCACCACCCCCCAGCCGATCAACTGCTGGATGCCCAGCGCCAGGGCCCGCGACAAGGGAGCCACCAGGTCGCGGCGGCCGCGCTCCTTGAGCATCACGATGGCACGGCGGCGCGGGCCGGCGTAGCGGCCCAGGGCGAACACCGGCACGCCGGGATCGATGCGCGGGCTCACGACGTGCGGCTGGTCGGCGCCCACCAGAAGAGTCGCCGCGCACGCCTCGCACCAGCGAGTCGACGGCGCACCGCACCCGCCGCATTCCAGCGGCAGAACCAGGTCGAGCATGTCCGCCAGTGTCACCCCGGGGTGTGACACACCTGCTAGCCCGGCAGTACCGGAACGGTGCCCGGCACCATGAACGGCCGGACCTCTGACCACGCCTGGCCCTTGTCCGAACCGGTGTTCAGCAATTGCAGCACCCCGCGGGCGTCGGAGACATAGACCGCCGATGGGTTGGCCGCCACCGCGACCACCGGCATCACCAGGTTGGTACTCGGGCCGTCGGAGTTGACGCCGTCGAGGTTCACATACGACACCGGGTGCGCGGGGTCATCGCGCACCACCACGAGGTCGTCGCCGGTGCGCCAGGCCAGCGACACCACCGAGCTGCCCAGACCGAAGCCAATCCGGCGGGGGTAGGTCAGCGCGAAATCCCCACCCGGGGTCTGCTCGACGCCGGCGAGCACCACCTGGCCGTCGATCAGCATCGCCGCCCGGGTGCTGTCGCGGGACAGTTCGAGTTCGGCGATCGAGCCGGGAAACCGGGAACTGACCGCCGCCGAATCCACCGGGATGCGCGCGGGCCGATCGGAGGCCTCCTCGCGGATCACCCGGACCACGCTGCTGCCGTCGACCACCACCCATACCGCGTTGTCGAGCGCCCACGACGGACGCGACAGGGTCCGGCCGTCGGTGGCCCGCGCCGCCTCCCCGCCGCCGGGTCCGATCCACAGCGAATCGGAGGTGTCGGGTTCACCCGGCCGTTCGGTCACCACCGAGGCGACGTCGCTGCCGGTGCGGGAGAACGCCGCCGCCCGCTGTCCGGTCATCGATCCGAACGAGCCCGGCACCTTGGCGGCTTCCGGGCCGTCGAGGGCGACCAGTCCGCCGGCGATCAGCGCGTGCACCCCGGTGGCTCCGCTGTCCAGACCGCCCGGGTCGGTGGCGGCGACGTCGGTGGTCTTCCACCCTTCGGCGAAGCGGTCGTCCAGTGCCGCACCGTCGGCGTTGATCAGATACGGGCCTTTGACGTCGGCCCGGGCCAACGTCCAGATCAGTTGTGCGGCAAGCAATAACCGGCTGTTGGGATCGGTGGTGGTCAGGTTCTCCAGGTCCATGCGCGCACCGCCGTAACCGCGGCCGACACCGGTCTTGCCGCCGTCGGCGCGGGTGACCGGGCCGAGCAGTTTCAGCGGCGAACCGAGCAGGTTGCGCACGGCCCGGGCGATCTCCGGTCGCGGTCCGGCCATCAACTTGTTGACCAGTTCGGTGGCCAACTGGTCCGGCTCGGCTACCGCGACGTATCGCGGATCGGGTACCACGGTCTTGCCGGTCGGATCGACGAAGTACAGGGTGTTGCGCTTGTAGGCCGCCTGAAACTGCTGCCAGTCCAGGAACACCCCGTTGGGCAGCCGGTTGATCCGCCAGCCCTGCGGGGTCTGCACCAGTTCGATCGGCCCCGGATCGGGAAGAGGGCCTTCACCGGTCTCGAAGACGCCGATGTCGGACAGCGAACCCAGGATGTCCGCCTTCATCGTCACCGAAGTCTTTTCCGCGGAACGGGTTTCGGTGAAAACCACCTTGTCGATGAGTAGCGCGGCGCCCTGGTCGTCCCAGTCCTTGGAGGCGCTGTCGGTGAGAAACTGCCGCGCGGCGAGATGGCGGTTGGCCGGGTCGGCGGTGGCCTTGAGGAACTCGCGCAGCAACTGCTCGGGTGTCATGCCCGGATTGGGCTCGGGCAGTTGCTTGGGTTCGGGGAGCGTCACGGTCCCGATTGCCTGGGGCGCCGAGGAATCCGGCACGCCGGCGCAGCCCGGCAGCACGGCGATCAGGCCGGCCAGAACAACGGCCACGATGCGCAACGTCACACGCGCTCCCCGGCCGTCTCACGCCGGAGCTGGCGGATCTGGTCCTCGGCTTCGTCACGGCGCTCTGCGGCAACGGGTTTCATCGGCAGCGGGCTGGTGGTGACCTTATGCCCGCGGATCAGCGGCAGCGTCAGCCGGAAGCACGCCCCCTTGCCGGGTTCGCCCCAGGCCTCCAGTCGGCCCTGGTGCAGTCGGGCGTCCTCGATGCTGATGGCCAGGCCCAGGCCGGTCCCGCCGGACCGGCGCACCCGCGACGGGTCGGACCGCCAGAACCGGCTGAACACCAACTTCTCCTCACCCGGCCGCAACCCGACGCCGAAGTCGCGGACCGTGACGGCCACGGTGTCCTCGTCGGCGGCCATCCTGATCCGCACCGGCTTGTTCTCGGCGTGGTCGATGGCGTTGGCGATCAGGTTGCGCAGGATCCGCTCGACCCGGCGCGGATCGACCTCGGCGATCACCTCGTCCTCGGGCATCTCCACCTGAAGTTCGACGCCGGCGTCGGAAGCGAGGTGGCCGACCTTGTTCAACGCGCCGCCGACAGTGGAGCGCAGATCGACCGCCTCGACCGACAACTCGGCCACACCGGCGTCGTGCCGCGAGATCTCGAGCAGGTCGTTGAGCAGCGTCTCGAACCGGTCCAATTCGCCGACCAGCAACTCGGTGGACCGTCGCAGCGTGGGGTCGAGGTCGTCGCCGTTCTCGTAGATCAGGTCGGCCGCCATCCGGACCGTGGTCAGCGGTGTCCGCAGTTCGTGGCTGACGTCAGAGGTGAAGCGGCGCTGCAGGTTACCGAACTCCTCGAGGTTGGTGATCTGGCGCTGCAGGCTCTCGGCCATGTCGTTGAACGACACCGCCAGCCGGGCCATGTCGTCCTCGCCACGCACCGGCATCCGCTCCGAGAGGTGGCCTTCGGCGAATCGCTCGGCGATCCGCGACGCCGACCGCACCGGAAGCACCACCTGACGCGACACCAGCAGCGCGATCCCGGCCAGCAGGAGCAGCAGCACCAGGCCGCCGGTGGCCATGGTGCCGCGCACCAGCGTGATGGTGCTCTCCTCGCCGGAGAGCGGGAAGATCAGATACAGCTCAAGGGTCGCCGCACTCGACGGCGCCGGCGTGCCGACCAGCAGCGCCGGACCACTGAACCCCTCGGTCCGCACCGTCGCGTACTGGTAGCTCACCTGGCCGGCTTTGACGAAGTCGCGCAGGGAGCGCGGGATCTGGTCCACCGGCCCGGCCGAGGTGGCATCGCGGGGGCCGTCGCCGGGAACCATCAGCACGGCGTCGAAGGTGCCCGCCAGCCCGGCGGGGCTGGTCTGCCCGGTCTTGGAGATCAGGGTGTTGCGGGCCAATTGCAGGCTGCTGTCCAGCGACCGGCTCTCCTCGCCGCTGACGATGCCGCTGACGGTGGCGCGAGCCCGGTCGACCTCCTCGGTCGCGGCCCGAACCTTGACCTCGAGGACCCGGTTGGTGATCTGGCTGGTGAGCACGAACCCGAGCACCAGGATCACAACCGCGGACAACCCCAGGGTGAGCACCACCACCCGAAGTTGCAGGGAGCGGCGCCAGATGAGCGCAATGGCCCGACTCAGCGCACCCGTGCCCCGTAGCAGTGGGCCGGATCGCCCCCACGGGCCGCGAATGCGCCGCCTCGAGCCGAAGATCACGGCGGTCCGGCCTTGTAACCCACTCCTCGAACGGTCAACACCACCTGCGGGTTCTCCGGATCCTTCTCAACCTTGGCGCGAAGTCGCTGGACATGGACGTTGACCAGTCGCGTGTCGGCCGGGTGCCGGTAGCCCCAGACCTGTTCGAGCAGCACCTCCCGAGTAAACACCTGCCGCGGTTTACGCGCCAACGCCACCAGCAGGTCGAACTCCAACGGCGTCAACGAGATCTGCTCGCCCTCGCGGGTGACCTTGTGAGCCGGAACGTCGATCTCGATATCGGCGATGGACAGCATCTCGGCGGGCTCGTCGTCGTTGCGGCGCAACCGCGCCCGCACCCGGGCCACCAGTTCCTTGGGTTTGAACGGTTTCATCACGTAGTCGTCGGCGCCGGACTCCAGGCCCAGCACGACGTCGACGGTGTCGGTCTTTGCCGTCAGCATGACGATCGGCACACCGGAGTCCGACCGCAACACCCGGCACACGTCGATCCCGTTCATGCCCGGCAGCATCAGGTCGAGCAGCACCAGATCGGGGCGCAACTCGCGCACCGCCGTCAGCGCCTGGGTGCCGTCGCCGATCACGGCGGTGTCGAAACCTTCATTACGCAGGACGATGGTGAGCATCTCGGCCAGCGAGGGGTCGTCATCGACGACCAGAATCCTTTGCCTCATGGTGACCATGGTGTCACCGAATCGCGATTATCCCCGGCTCCCACACCGCATGTCGCCTTCTACCTTGGCAGCGAGGCGGCCAGCCCGGCCGGGTCCACCTCGGGCCCGGCCACCGACCACGGGCCGTGCCAGTCCATCGCGGCCAGATCTGCGTACACCGCCGCCGTGCGCTGCTGCAGGCCCGCGTCGCGCTCGTAGGCATCCCGGGCCCGGTCGGCCTGGTGGGCGGCGCGGTCCCGGGCCCGCTCGGCGGCCAGCTCGACCGGCACGGCGAGCAGGATCTGGTGATCCGGTGCCGGCAGACCCAACCGACCGTATTCGAGGTCGCCGACCCACGACACCATCTCCCCGGTGGCGTCCTGGTGCAGTCGTGCCGCGCTGTAGGCGGCGTTGGAGGCGACGTAGCGGTCCAGGATGACAACGTCGTGCTCGCGGCACAGTGTGGCGATCTGCTCCCGGGCCCCGGCCCGGTCGAGGGCGAACAGGACGGCCATCGCATGCACCGACTCCGCCAGGTCGCCGTGGCCGCCGTGTAGGGCTTCACTGGCGAGATCGGCGGTGATCGACCGGCCGTAGCGCGGGAAGGCCAGCGTGGTGACCGAACGGCCGGCGGCGCGCAACGCGCTCTGCAGACCCTCGGTCAGCGTGCGTTTTCCCGCGCCGTCGAGGCCCTCAATGACGATCAGCACGGCGCGGGGCTAATCGAATCCGACGAACGACGCCACCGCGCCGGTGTCGGCACGGCGCGACTGGACGTGGTTGGCCACGAAGTCCTCGTCCGGGTAACCCATGGCCACACAGGTCATGATCACCTGATCGGCGGGAATGTCAGCGTTCTCGCGCACCACCGAGGACTGCATGATGCCCTGGCCGTTGATTACCGTGCCCAGACCCTTGGACCATGCCGCCAGAACCAGGCCGTAAGTGACTGCGCCGCAGTCGAAATGGGCGATCGTGTCATTGGCCAGCTCCCGGTCGATGGTGATGACCACCGAGACCGGTGCGTCGAACTGGCGGAAGCCGCGCATCACCCAGTCCTGGCGGCGGGCTTTGTCGTCACGGGCGATTCCCATCGCCTCGAACAACTGCACGGCGATCTCCACCTGCCGGTCACGGTGGGCACCCTCATACCCGTGGTTCAGCGTGATCTCGCGGTCGATCGCCGACCCGGCCATCATCTTCTCGGTGTTGCCCTCGCGGATGCGCTCGAGTGGCGCCCCGGTGAGCACGTGAAAATGCCAGGGCTGGGTGTTCATCGACGAGGGCGCGCGCTGGGCGATCCTGATGACCTCTTCGAGCACGGCCCGCGGCACCGGCTGGTTCCGGTAGCCGCGGATGCTTCGGCGCTCGAAGACGATCGTCTCCAAATCGGCACTGCCACTGTGCAGTTGATCGGCCATGCCCATGCTCAGTACCGGTAGTGCTCCGGCTTGTAGGGGCCTTCGACGTCGACGCCGATGTACTCGGCCTGGTCCTTGGTGAGCTTGGTCAGGGTTCCACCGAGGGCCTCGACGTGGATCTTGGCGACCTTCTCGTCGAGGTGCTTGGGCAGCCGGTAGACCTCGTTGTCGTACTCGTCGTTCTTGGTCCACAGTTCGATCTGGGCGATCACCTGGTTGGAGAAGCTGTTGCTCATCACGAACGAGGGATGGCCGGTGGCGTTGCCGAGGTTGAGCAGCCGGCCCTCGCTGAGCACGATGATCGAATGCCCGTCGGGGAAGACGAATTCGTCGACCTGGGGCTTGATGTTGATGCGTCGGATGGCGGAATCGCGCTCCAGCGAAGCCATGTCGATCTCGTTGTCGAAGTGGCCGATGTTGCCCAGGATCGCCTGGTGCTTCATCGAA
>CAMCWJ010000135.1 GCA_945882475.1 Bifidobacterium breve | reverse complement strand
GTAAAGACCGGACGCGCCGTCGGGGTCCTGCGGCGAATGCCGCATCGCGGCCGACTGCAGCATCGGCGCCATGGAGGTGGCCGTCGCACCCCAGCCCACGACGGCGACGATCCCGACCACCATGGTCAGCGGGGTGTTTCGACCGAGGAAGCCCAGCGTGGCCAGCGCAGCGAACACCAGGCATAGCCCGGCCAGGCAGCCGACGATCGCGGCCCTGGGCCTGCGGTCCCCCGGCCTGGCCAGCAGGACCATCGCGGTCAGCCCGGCGGCCCCGTAGCCGGCCAGCAGCCATGCCAGATGGGGGCCGCTGAGGCCGACGATGTCGGCGATGATGACGACGATGAAGGTGTAGGAGATGAAGTGGCCGGTGACACCGACCAGCGTCAGCACCGACATGATCACCAGCCGGCGGTTGCGGTGGTGCGATCTCCGACGCGGGCCCCGAAGGTCGGCAGCGACGCTCCCGGCCATCGCCGGAAGGGTGAGCCGGGCTGCCACCAGGACAACGCCGGCCGCCAGGCCGATCGCACCGGCGGCCAGCCGCCAGCCCCACAGTTCGCTCATCGCCGCGGTCAGCGGGCTGCCGACCACCAACGCCAGTCCGGTGCCGACATAGACGGCCGTGGTGGCGCGGGCCGCGTGGGTCGGCGGCACCAGCCGAACCCCGATCGGGGCGACCACCGACCACATCAAGCCGTGCGTCAGGGCGCATAAGACCCGACCGAGGGCCAGCACCGTGAACGACGGCGCCAGGGCGGAAATCAGCTGCGAGACGATCAGCGCGATCAGGGTGAACATCAGCGTCCGGCGCCGCGGCCAGGTCGCGGTCAGCCGCACCAGCGGAACCGTGGCCAGCGCCGCCACCAACGCGTAGGCCGCCAGCAGCGTGCCCACCATGGCCGGGCTGACCCCGAGGTCGGCGGCGATGGTCGGCAGCGCGCCGACGGGCATGATCTCGGCGGTCACGAAGACGAACGCCGCCGCGGCCAGCACCGCCAGCGCGAGCGCGACCCGTGGCGTCCAGGGACCCGGCTGCGGCGGCGCGGCGACGTCGACTGGCATGGCCGAAGTGGTCACGCGTCACGGTATCCACCGCCGGCCCGCACTCCGGCGTCCCGACACCCCGATACGCCGGTTCGAGACCATGCCGAGACAACACCGACCAGTCGAACGGGCCGACGCTCAGGAGCGCACGAGTCGGGCGATCGCCGCCGACGCCTCGGCGAGTTTCTTGTCGGCCTCGGCTCCGCCCTCGGCGATGGCGTGGCTCACGCAGTGGCTGAGGTGTTCCTCGAGCAGACCCAGTGCGACCGACTGCAGTGCGCTGTTGACCGCGCTGATCTGGGTCAGCACCTCAATGCAGTATTTGTCGTCCTCGATCATCTTGGAGATGCCCCGAACCTGACCCTCGATCCGGCGCAACCGCTTCGCGTAGTTGTCCTTGTTGTCCGAATATCCCTGCTCGCCAGCCACGTCAGTTCGCCGCCATCGTTGTCATCTGGTCGATCTCGGCCTGTTGGGCCGCGACGATGTTCTTGGCCAGGGTGGTCATGTCAGCGTTGCGACCATCGGCGATCTCGGTCTCGGCCATCTCGATGGCGCCCCGGTGATGGCTGATCATCGACTGCAGCCACAGGGACTCGAACGCCGGGCCACTGAGGGCCATCAGCCGGTTCATCGTCGCCTCGTCGACCATGCCGGCCATTCCGCCGTGGCCGCCGTGCCCCGCAGACGGATCTGCATCCCACTGCAGCAGCAGGGCCTTCATGGTGTCGATCTCGGGTTGTTGTTCACCAGCGATCCGGGTGGCCAGGGCGAGCAACTCCGGGTTTGTCGAGCGCCCCGGCACCAGTTCGGCCAGTTCGATCGCCTGCTGGTGGTGCGGAATCATCATCTGGGCGAACATCACGTCCTCGGTGTTGTGCGCCGCCACCTCTGCGGTGACGCTCGCCGACGACGGCGGCTGTGCGCCACGGCCCTGTTCGGTGGCCGAGGTACAGGACGACAGGAGGGCGGCGGCGAGAAGCGCGGCCCCGGCGCGCATCGGTAGGAATGTCATGGCGTCAGACTACCGGATACCCCCATGGGGTATACAACCCCATGGGGCCCGAACGCCCGGCAGGCATACTGATCGGCGTGAGCGACACCCCTGACATCAAGCCCCGCAGCCGCGACGTCACCGACGGACTGGAGAAGGCCGCTGCGCGCGGCATGCTTCGCGCGGTCGGGATGGGCGACGAGGACTTCGCCAAACCGCAGATCGGGGTGGCGTCGTCGTGGAACGAGATCACGCCGTGCAACCTCTCGCTGGACCGGCTGTCCAACGCGGTTAAGGAGGGCGTATTCGAGGCCGGCGGCTTCCCGATGAAGTTCGGCACCATCTCGGTCTCGGACGGCATCGCGATGGGCCACGAGGGCATGCACTTCTCGCTCGTGTCGCGCGAGATCATCGCCGACAGCGTCGAAACCGTCATGCAGGCCGAGCGGATGGACGGCATGGTGATGCTGGCCGGCTGCGACAAGTCACTGCCCGGGATGTTGATGGCCGCCGCCAGACTGGACCTTTCCGGGGTGTTCCTCTACGCCGGGTCCATCCTGCCGGGCTGGGCGAAGATGCCCGACGGCTCCGAGCGCGAGGTCACCATCATCGATGCGTTCGAGGCGGTCGGTGCCTGCGCGCGCGGTTTGATCACCCGGGCGGATGTCGATGCCATCGAGCGCGCGATCTGCCCGGGTGAGGGTGCCTGCGGCGGCATGTACACCGCCAACACCATGGCCAGCGCAGCCGAAGCCCTGGGCATGTCGTTGCCCGGCAGCGCTGCCCCACCGGCCACCGACCGCCGTCGCGACGGGTACGCGCGCCGCAGTGGCATGGCGGTGGTGGAACTGCTGCGCCGCGGTATCACCGCCCGCGACATCCTCACCAAGGAAGCGTTCGAGAACGCCATCGCGGTGGTGATGGCGTTCGGCGGGTCCACAAATGCCGTGCTGCACCTGCTGGCGATCGCTCATGAGGCCGAGGTGGAGTTGTCGCTGGCCGACTTCACCCGGGTGGGCGCACGAGTGCCGCATCTGGCGGACGTCAAGCCTTTCGGCAAGAGCGTGATGAGCGACGTCGACCGCATCGGCGGGGTGCCGGTGATCATGAAGGCGTTGCTCGATGCCGGTCTGATGCACGGCGACGTCATGACCGTCACCGGAAAGACCATGGCGGAGAACCTGGCTCACATCGATCCGCCGGATCTCGACGGCAAGGTGCTGCGCGCGATGAACAACCCGATCCATCCCACGGGCGGCATCACGATCCTGCACGGGTCGCTGGCGCCGGAGGGTGCGGTGGTCAAGTCCGCCGGATTCGACACAGACGTCTTCGAAGGCACCGCAAGGGTTTTCGACGGCGAGCGCGCGGCCATGGATGCGCTCGAGAATGGCACCATCACCGCCGGTGACGTGGTGGTGATCCGTTACGAGGGCCCCAAGGGCGGCCCGGGTATGCGCGAGATGCTGGCCATCACCGGCGCCATCAAGGGTGCCGGCCTGGGCAAGGACGTGCTGCTGCTCACCGACGGCCGGTTCTCCGGCGGCACCACCGGCCTGTGCGTGGGGCACGTGGCACCGGAAGCTGTCGATGCCGGGCCGATCGCGTTCGTCGCCGACGGCGACCGGATCCGGCTCGACGTGGCGAACGCGACCCTGGACGTACTGGTCGAACCCGGCGAATTCGATTCCCGCCGAGCAGGTTTCACCCCGCCGGCACCGCGCTACACCCGCGGCGTGCTGGCCAAGTACTGCAAGCTGGTGGGCTCAGCCGCCCACGGTGCGGTCTGCGATTAGTCGGCTGCCCTGGCTGTAGCCCTGGCGGCGCGCTTCGGTGTGCTCGCGTCCCTGCTCTGATCGGCCGTTGCCCGGACCGCGTCGTTACCCGACTCCGCGGCCGCTGCCTCCGCCGGGGCATTCACCGCCGCCGGCGCCCGTAGCGCCGCACCGCGGGCCTTGCGGGCCGAAACCACCGGGTTCGGCACGTCGGTCCGCGGTGCCGCCACCGGTGCTGGGTCCGGTACCGCCACGTCCTCCGCAACAACAGCCGGTTGCGCCTCGACGGCGGCGGCCAGGGTCCGAGCGGCCGAGACCGGCGGCGCGAGGCTGGGCACGACCGACGCCGGCGGGGTCGCCGGGGCCGTCGGGAAGAACACGTCGCCGAAGCCGGTGAACAGCGCTCTCACCACGTCACCGGGAACCTGCACCCACTCCGCCGGGGTCAGCGGATTCACCGACAGGAAAGGCTCCGAAACCGAAGGGGTGAGGAAGCTTCGGTCGTAGGCGCTGTAGCCCAGTTGCGCGTAGGTCTGGGCATCGGCGGTGTCGCACTTAACCGCACAGCTGTTCAGGTTGTTCGGCGTGATGACGTCGGAGTAGCCGGTGTTCACAAGGATCTCGAAGGCCGGTTGCAGCGCATCAGCGAACGGCGTGCCCAGATCAGTTCCGAAGACCGCGTTGATCAGTCGCGACGGCAGCCGCAACGGCTCGAGTAGCGGCAGATCATTGGGCACGATAGCGCCGTAGAAGGCCTTTCCCTCGTCGACTCCAATGTCAAGGGTGGATCCGGCGATCCGGTTGAGGATGCCGAGAACACTGGCGACATTGAGACCCAGCCCAGTCAGGTTGGTGAGGGTCCCGTCGGCGTTGGTGAGGATGATGCCGCTGGGATCACCGACGCTTCCATCCAGCCCGCCGACCAAGTTGGTCGGCAGTCCGGCCAGCAGGCTGTTGGCGATCGCGAACGGGTTCAGAGTGACGGGGAAATCGGAAATCGGGTCATAGGCCCACGTCAGATCGACGGTCGCGGTGTTGAGCCCTATCTGACCGTTGGGGCTATTGACAAACCCCGGCGCGGGCATCGCCGTATCAATGCCGAAAAGGTTCAGCAGCGGGGCAAACCTCGCCTGGAGTCCGCCGTTGGGGCGATACGAGTTTCGCAGCAACAGCAATGCCTGGTTGGTCTCGTTCGGCACGTTGTTGATCGCAGAGGGCTGATAGGGCGTAAAGCCGTTCGGAGCGGCCCCGTTGTTGAGCACCGTGGCGATTTGGGTGCGGTAGGCCTGGACTGTATTGCCGGTCCCTATGCCCGAGCCGAGGATTGCCGGGAACTGCCCGGCGGCCTCGCCATTGAGGCTGTACACCCGGTCGAAGAAATTCCGGTTAAGGCCAGCAAACCCGGTACGGCGCTTGAACGGCAGCGCGTTGACGGTGTTGTAAATGTTCTGGGTGTCATAGTCGATAGGCACCAGTTGCAGCGTCAGGAACGCGCCGTCCGGGGCGACGACCGGGATCACCCCGAGCGAGATGGGGCCAATCGAGGTGATGCCCAACGCGGGTAGCAGATTGACCAGCGGACCCGCGGTCAAAACCTGTTGATCGATGTTGAGCGCCGCCGCACTGGCCGGCGGCGCAGAACCCATCGCCAGGGAGGCTGCCACGGCGGCCGCGGTGCCCATCAGGGACATTTTCACGGCCGGCTTCCGAGCCGACCTCAGCTTGTGGGCAACTTTCGTCGAGTTCATTGTCCCCGCACTTCCTGGTGATTTCAGAACGATCATCGGCAACATAGCAAACTTGTCGCCGATTGCGGACTGTTTTGTTCCGACCGGCGATCGCGTGGTCTATTGCCTGCCAGCCGGTCCCGGCGCAGAGTAACTAGCGTGACCGATACCGCCCTGCGCATCTGCCCCCTGTGTGAAGCCACCTGCGGGCTGGTGCTGACCATCGACGACGGCCGCGTCAGCGGTGCCCGCGGCGACCGCGACGACGTCTTCAGCCACGGATTCATCTGCCCCAAGGGGGCGAGTTTCGCCGAGTTGGACAACGACCCGGACCGGCTGCAGCGGCCCATGGTGCGCCGCGACGGCGAACTCGTCGAGGTCACCTGGGACGAGGCCTTCGCCGCCGCCGCCGAGGGACTGCAGCGGGTCATCGGCGCGACCGGCGGCACCTCGGTCGGGGTGTACATGGGCAACCCCAACGCGCACACCATCGCCGGTGCGCTCTACGGCCCCGCCGTCATTCGGGCGCTGGGCACCCGCAACATCTTCTCCGCCAGCACCCTGGACCAGATGCCCAAGCACGTCGCGTGCGGCTACCTGTACGGCAACCCGCTGGCCTTCACGGTTCCCGACCTCGACCGCACCGACTACCTCGTCATCATCGGCGGAAACCCGTTGGTGTCCAACGGAAGTCTGGCCACCGCGGCCGATTTCGTCGGCAAGCTCAAAGCTCTGCGCCACCGCGGTGGCCGGCTGGTCGTGCTGGATCCGAACCGGACCCGCACCGCCGAGTTAGCCGATCGCCACCTCGCCCCGCGGCCCGGCACCGACGGCGCTCTGCTCTTCGCCGTGGTGCACGTGCTCTTCGATGAGGACCTGGTGGACCTCGACCGGCTCGCCGATCACGTCACCGGGGTGGAGGCGGTCCGCGCCGCGGCAGCGCACTTTCCACCCGAGCAGGTCAGCGCGCACTGCGGGATCGAGGCCGAGGAGATCCGCACTCTGGCTCGCGAGATCGCGGCCGCGCCGAGTGCGGCGGTGTACGGCCGGATGGGCACCTCCACCGTCGAGTTCGGCACCGTGACCAGCTGGCTGGTCGACGTCGTCAACATCCTGACCGGCAACCTCGACCGGCCCGGCGGGGTGATGTTCGCCAGTTCGCCGATCGCATCCGCACCCCGGCCGGCCCGGCCCGGCCGCGGCTTCATCACGGGCCGCTGGCACAGCCGGGTCTCCGGTCACCCCGAGGCGCTGTCGGAGTTGCCCACCGTCGCGTTGGCCGAGGAGATCGAGACCCCCGGTGACGGTCAGATCCGGGCCGTGATCACCATCGCCGGCAATCCGGTGCTCTCCGCGCCGGACGGCCCCCGCCTGAGCGAAGCACTGGACACCGTCGACTTCATGCTGTCGGTGGATCCCTACCTCAACGAGACGACCCGGCACGCCGACGTGATCCTGCCGCCCCCGCCGCCGTCACGCGCGGGGCACTTCGACATTGCGCTCAGCGCCGCGGTGGTGCGTAACAACGCCCGCTACTCCCCGCCGGTCCTGCCGCTGACCGACGGGCGGCCCGACGAGTGCGAGATCCTGTCCCGGCTGGCGCTGATCGTGCTCGGGATGGGACCCGACGCCGAGCCCACCCTGGTCGACGACCAGGTGATCGCGGGCACCCTCGGCAAGGAGGTCGCCGATCCGGACTCCCCGGTGACCGGGCGCGGGGTCGAGGAATTGACCGCGATGCTGCCCGAGGGCCGCGGCTACGAACGCCGCCTGGACATGATGCTGCGGCTGGGCCCCTTCGGCGACGCATTCGGTGCCCGACCCGACGGCCTGACCCTGCAGAAACTCAAGGATAACCCGCACGGGGTGGACCTCGGCGCGCTCACGCCGCGGATCCCGGAGATCCTCCGAACCCCTTCGGCCACCATCGAATTGGCGCCTGAGGCGATACTGGCCGACATTCCCCGGCTGCACGCGTCGCTGGGTAACCGCGACGACGGTTTCCTGCTCATCGGGCGACGAAATCTGCGCTCCAACAACAGCTGGATGCACAACCTGCCCGCGCTGTCCGGCGGATCCAACCGCTGCACGCTGCAGATCCATCCCGACGATGCCGCGCGGCTGGG
>CAMCWJ010000134.1 GCA_945882475.1 Bifidobacterium breve | reverse complement strand
CACCACCGACTTCCCGTGCTCCAGCGCCGCCAGGATGACCTTGCGGGCCGGCTCCACCGGACCCATCAGTTCCACCACGATGTCCACGTCATCACGGGAGACCAGTTGTTCGACATCGTCGGTCAGCAGGTCCAGCGGAACCCCGCGGTCATCGGCCACTCGGCGCACCGCGACACCGCGCAGTTGCAGCGGCGCTCCGATGCGTGCGGTCAGGTCCGCCGCGCTCGCCTCGATGATCCGCACCACCTCGCGGCCGACGTTGCCCAGACCCAGCACCGCGACACCGATCGGCTTCTCCTCGGCAGACACCGTCACCTCACCTCCAGACTCAGCAGATCGTCGACGGCCTCCCGGCGCAGAATCAGCCGCGACTGCCCGGCGCGCACCGCCACCACGGCGGGCCGGCCGACCATGTTGTACCGACTGGACATCGAGTAGCAGTACGCGCCGGTCGCGGCGACGGCGAGCAGATCCGACGGGCCGACGTCGCCGGGCACCCAGGTGTCGCGGACCACGATATCGCCGCTCTCGCAATGCTTTCCGACGATGCGGGCCAGGGCCGCCGGTGCCTCACTTGCCCGCGACACCAGCCGGACGTCGTACTCGGCGCCGTAGAGCGAGGTGCGGATGTTGTCGCTCATGCCGCCGTCGACGCTGATGTACCGCCGGTGCGCACCGGCGCTGACGGCCACGTCCTTGACCGTTCCCACCTCGTAAAGGGTCACGGTGCCCGGCCCGGCGATCGCCCGTCCGGGCTCGACCACCAACCGCGGCACCGGCAGGCCGACCGCGGCCGACTCGGTGGCCACGATGGCGCCCAGTTTTGCCGCCAGATCAGCCACCGGCGGTGGATCATCCTGGGGCACATAGGAGATTCCAAAGCCGCCGCCGAGGTCCACGGTCCCGATCTGGGCGGTCTTGGCGGCGCCGAACTCCGCCACGATGTCGCGCAGCAGTCCGATCACGCGGCGGGCCGCGAGTTCAAATCCGCCGACGTCGAAGATCTGCGAACCGATATGGCTGTGCAGGCCGACCAGACGCAGGTGGTCGGCGCCGAAGACCCGGCGGACCGCGGCGATGGCATCGCCACCGGCCAGCGAGAGACCGAACTTCTGATCTTCGTGCGCGGTGGCGATGTATTCGTGGGTGTGCGCCTCCACCCCCACCGTCACCCGCACCATCACGTCCTGAACGACTCCGGCGTCGCCGGCGACGACGTCGAGGCGGTCGATCTCGGTCATCGAGTCCACGACGACACATCCGACGCCGGCCTTCACCGCATCGGTGAGTTCGTCGAGGGATTTATTGTTGCCGTGCAGAGCGATCCGCTCGGCCGGGAATCCGGCGTGCAGGGCCACCGCGAGTTCCCCTCCGCTGGCGACGTCGAGGGACAGACCCTCCTGCGCGACCCAGCGGGCGATCTCCCCGCACAGGAAGGCCTTGGCGGCGTAGTGCACGTTGACGCCCCCGCCGAAGGCCGCACTCATCTCGCGACAGCGAGCCCGGAAGTCGTCCTCGTCGATGACGAACAGAGGTGTGCCGTACTGGGCCGCCAGATCAGTGACGCTGATGTCGGCGATCCGAACCACGCCGTCGGAGCCCCGAATCAGGTTGCGCGGCCATACATTCGGCGCCAACGCGAGCACTTCTTCGGACGTCTGCGGGCGCTGCGGAGAGCCACCGTGGTGGATTTCCTCGGCGTGCCGCGGCCCGGCCGGGTGGGCGTTCACATCCGCTCCGGTGCGGACACGCCCAGGATCGCCAGACCGTTGGCGATCACCTGACGGGTGGCCTGGCACAGCGCCAGTCGGGCGCGGTTGATATCGCCAGCCTGCTCGTCACCCTGGGGCAGCACCCGGTGGGTGTCGTAGAACCGGTGGTAGTCGGCGGCGAGGTCTTCGAGGTAGCGGCTCACCCGGTGCGGTTCGCGCAGGGCGGCAGCGGTCTGCAGCACCCGGGGGAACTCGCCGAGAGTGCGGATCAGCGCGCCCTCTTTGTCGCCGCTGAGCAATTCGAGGTGCGGGGTGTCGGCGGCCAGACCCAGATCGGCGGCGCTGCGGGCCAGCGCGAACAACCGCGCGTGCGCGTACTGCACGTTGTAGACCGGGTTCTCGGCCGACGCCGATGACCACAACGCCAGGTCGATGTCGATCGGGGAATCCACCGAGGACCGGATCAAGGCGTAGCGGGCGGCGTCCACCCCGATGGCGTCCACGAGATCGTCGAGGGTGATGACGGTGCCGGCCCGCTTGCTCATCCGCACCGGCGCGCCGTCGCGCACCAGGTTGACCAGCTGTCCGATCAGCACCTCGACGGTGTCGGGATCGTCACCAAGGGCGGCCGCAGCGGCCTTGAGCCGGGCGATGTAGCCGTGGTGGTCGGCACCGAGCATGTAGATGCACAGATTGAATCCGCGCTCGCGCTTGTCCAGGTAATACGCCAGATCGGCGGCGATGTAGGCGGGCTGGCCGTCGCTCTTGATGACGACACGATCCTTGTCATCGCCGAATTCGGTTGTGCGCAGCCAGGTTGCGCCGTCCTTCTCATAGATGGCGCCGTTGTCCCGCAGCTTGGCGATGGCCTGGTCCACCCGGCCGGTGCTGTGCATCGAGTCTTCGTGGGTGTAGACGTCGAAGTCGGTGCCGAACTCGTGCAGCGATCTCTTGATCTGGTCGAACATCAGGTCCACGCCGATCAACCGGAACGTCTCGCGCTGTTCGGCGTCGGACCCAGACATCGCGTCGGGCGCCTTGGCCACAACCTGGTCGGCGATGTCGCCGATGTAGCCGCCGGCGTAGCCGTTGGCTGGGGGCGGCTCGCCCTTGGCGGCGGCGATCAGCGAGTCAGCGAACCGGTCGATCTGGGCGCCGTGGTCGTTGAAGTAGTACTCCCGCACCACCAACGCACCCTGGGTGCTGAGCAACCGGCCGAGTGCGTCACCGACGGCCGCCCAGCGGGTCCCGCCGATGTGGATCGGCCCGGTCGGGTTAGCCGAGACGAATTCCAGGTTGATGGCGCGGCCGTCGAGCAGTTCGGAGCGGCCGTAGTCCGATCCGGCCGCCATGATGTCGGCCACGATGCGGCCCTGCGCGGCGGCCTCGATCGTCAAGTTGACGAACCCCGGTCCGGCCACCTCGGCCGCGGCGATACCGTCGGCGGCGGCAAGCGCGGTGACCAACCAGCCTGCCAGTTCGCGCGGGTTCGCCCCGACCTTCTTCGCGACCTGCAGTGCCAGGTTCGTGGCGTAGTCGCCGTGTTCAGGGTTGCGCGGACGCTCGACGGTGACCGCCGCGGGCAGCGCGGCGGGGTCGAGGCCGTGCTCGACCAGCACCGCGGCGGCGGTGCTGCGCAGAAGCTCGGCGAGGTCGGCGGGGGTCACGGTGGATCATCCTATTGTCTGACGTGCTCAGACCCGAATCCACCGTCTGAGTAGCTCGGACCGGAACACACAGCCGATGCGTTAGTCTGTCTCCCACGGCGCAGCAGGCCTGCGCCCCCGTAGCTCAGGGGATAGAGCGTCTGCCTCCGGAGCAGAAGGCCGCAGGTTCGAATCCTGCCGGGGGCACCACGTCATAGTCCGGTCATCTGCCGCACCGAGGCCGGTAGCGGAATCTCCTCGTCGCAGTCCGGCGCACGCTGCGGAACCCCGTAACTCGTATGAATGGGCACCACCCCGGCCCACGCCCCGGCGGCCACGTCCTCCTCGGGATCCTCGGGCCAGCCGGCGCTGATCTTGCATGACCAGTTGTCGGCCCCGATCGGCAACGCCAGCACCAGGGTGGCTGCGAGTTCCTTGCCGGTGCTGGGCCGCAGTTCGGCTACCCGGCCGGGGATGAAGGCGTCGGTCACGGTCTCCAGGTACCGCACCTTGTCGGCGTCGCCAACCTTGGCGAAGACCCCGAACAGCACCGCGCTGCGGTAATGGAATGACGACTCGAATCCGCTGCGCGCGACGAGGACCCCGTCGAGGGTGGTGACGCTGACCGCGGCGGGCGCTCCGGCGGCCAGTTCGCGCAACCACGGCGACCCGGTCGAGCCATGGATGACCAGTTCGTCGCCGATCCTGGCGAATCCGATCGGCAGTGCCAGTGGGTGGCCGTCGCGAACCAGGGCGATGGTGGCCAGTGGCGTGCTGTCGAGCAGGGCGTCGAGGTCTTCGCGTGCGGTGCTCTGTTTCTCGCTGAGCCGCGAGACGGCGGTCGAAGGTTGCGGCATCGCTTCAGCGTGGCACAGGATCAGCCCACGCGGCGCAAAGCCTCCGGGGTCAGATCCTTGAGACTGGGATAGCCGTCGATGGCCATGATCAGGTCGGCCTCGGCGAGGATCGAGCGCAGCACGTGCACGATCCCGTCGGTTCCGGCCAGCGCGGCGCCGTAGGCGTAGGGCCGTCCGACACCGACGGCGGATGCTCCCAACGCGAGCGCCTTGATGACGTCGGCGCCGGAGCGAATGCCGGAGTCGAACAGCACCGGGACCTCGCCGGAAGCCGCGACCACGTCGGGTAGGCAGTCGATGGCCGGCAGTCCGCCATTGGCCTGCCGGCCGCCGTGATTGGAGCAGTAGATGCCGTCGACGCCGGCGTCGATGGCGCGGCGAGCGTCGTCGGGATGGCAGATACCCTTGAGGATCAGCGGCAGCGTGGTGATCGAGCGCAGCCACGGAATGTCGTTCCAGGTCAACGAATTTCCGAAAACGCTGACCCAGTGCATCACGGCGTTGCGGGGGTCGGCGTCGATGTCGGCGTCGACCTTGGCGCGGAAGTGCGGGTCGCTGATGTAGTTGGCCAGGCACAGTCCGCGCAGTTGCGGGAAGTTGGCGGTGGACAGGTCCCGCGGCCGCCAGCCGGGAATCCACGTGTCCAGGGTGACGACGATTCCGGCGTACCCGGCCGCCTCAGCGCGGTGCACCAGACTTTCGGCCAACTCGCGGTCGGTGGGGGTGTAGAGCTGGAAAAGCCCTGGGGTGTCGCCGAATTCGGCTGCGACGTCTTCGAGCGGATCCATGGTCAGCGTCGAGACGCACAGCGGCACCCCGGTGCGCGCGGCGGCGCGGGCCGCCGCGAGGTCGCCGTGCCGGTCTGGGGTGCACAATCCGATGACGCCGATCGGCGCCATGAACACCGCGGGCCAGCGCCGCCCCCACAACTCCACCGAGAGGTCACGTTCGGTGGCGCCGACCAGCATCCGCGGGATCAGCCCCCACTGCTCAAAGGCGGTGGCGTTGGCGCGCTGGGTGCGTTCGTCGCCGGCACCGCCGGCCACATACGACCAAATCGACGGGGGCAGAGCCTGTTCGGCGCGAAACTGCAGTTCCTCGAACGTCATCGGCAGGCTGGGCTGCACCCCCTGCAGGCCCTGAAAATAGATCTCGAGTTGGTAATTCCCGTAGTTCTGCGTCACGGCGTCGGCTCCAGTCCGAGTTCGGCGATCACTTCGGCGGCCTGCCGAAGCTGGCCGAGGTCCGAGCTGGTCGGGATCAGGTGGATCTCGTCGGTACCGACCGCCGCGAAGGCACCCAACACCTCCGCGAGTTGGTCTGCGGTGCCGGCCCACCCGGTGCCGGGCGCCATCGCGTCGACGAAGTCGACGGGGATCCAGTTCATGTAGTGGCGCAGGTGCCGGTGAATCTGAGCGCGGGCCGCCTCGGGCTCACCGAAGGCGAACCAGAACGACGTCGCCAGGTGCGGTGCGGGTTTGCCGGCCTGCGCCCAGGCGGTGCGGCCCACCTCGAACAACTCGTTCTGTTTGGCGACGTCGAGGTCCAGGGTGATCCCGGCCAGCCCGTCGGCCCACGACGCCGCGCTGCGCAGAGTCTTGGGCCCGATGGTCCCGACCAGCATCCGGGGACCGCCGTCCTGCATGGGCCGGGGACCCACCGGCAGCACCGAGTCGGTGAGCTTCTCCCCCGCCCACACCCGCTTCATCGTCTCGACCCGATGCGCCATCTCGCGCATGGTCTGGGTGGCGGGGTCGGCGCCGACGGCCAGGTAATCCTCGTGGCGGCCGCCCACCCCGACTCCGACGGTGAGCCGGCCGTCGCAGAGCATGTCCCCGGTGGCCAGCGCCTTGGCCAGCAGCACCGGGTCGTGCAACTGCGGGACGACGACGGTGGTGATCAGCGGGACGCGGTGTGTCCAGGCCGCCAGCGCACCGAGCAGGGTCAGCGCGTCGGGATTGCCGAAGGCGATGCGCTCCCCCCAGCACAGCGATGAGAACGGCCCCTCGTCGATCGCCTGCGCCCAGTCGCGAAGAATCGTTGCGTTCAGGTCGGGTTCCATCACGGGCATGCTCATGCCTATCTGCACGCCGCGATTGTGGCATGCCGTCGGCTACCGCGGCAGATCCTTACGCGCCTGGATCGGCCCGGTGGCCGGTGGCGGTGTCAGCAGGGTTCCGCGCAGGCTGCCGCGCGCGGTGCGAACCGCGACCAACAGCCAGGTGGCGAGCAGGCCGATATAGGCGATCAGGGCTGCAACCTTGAATGCTGGCAGCCCGGTGTGCACAGCCAACTGCGTGGTTCCGGTAACGAAGGTGCCGACCGGAAACGTCAGGCTCCACCAGGTCAGTGCGAACGGCATTCCGCGGAGCACCGTTCGCAGGGTGAGCGAGGTGGCCAGCGCGATCCACAGCACCGCGAATCCCCATACCGGAACCCCGAACAGAATCACGAACGAGTTGACCGTCTTGGCGGTAGCGGCGTCGAGGACCAGTGCGGCACTGAGTCCGAGAAGGCCTGCGGCCGTGATGGATTGACCCAGTGGGCCGAGCACGATCCACAGCGTCGGTACCCGCGCTGTGCCGGAGACGCCGTAGAGCGACAGCCGACTCCAGATCATCGCGATGATGATGAAAGCGGTGACCAACGTCAACCCGAACATCGCGTAGCAGCCGTAGAACATGGTCTGACGCCCGACACCGGGTTCCATATGTGGGATCAGCAACGCTCCGGTGGCGGCGGCCACCCCCGGCGGGACCACCGGCATGAGCCAGCCGCCGAACGCCGCATCCGGCCCGACCGAATGCTGGGTGAACATCAGGAACGGGATGCTGACGGCGGTGAACAACCCCCCGAGGGTGCCCGCCACCCAGAGCACCCAGGCGAGATCCACCGCGGCGCGCTCACCGATCAGATCCCCGCCCACCAGCAACGCACCTGACGCGACGGTGAGCAGTGCCATCGGTGCCGCGCCGTAGAAGTGCGCCATCTGCGGGTTGCGGGCATGGCTGCGGGCCACCGTCGGGTGCCGCAGCCAATGCCCACCCACCACAGCCAAGAGCACGATCAGCAGCAGTGTGGCGATCACCCACACCACGCGGGCGAAGGTGTGCAGACCGGGAAGGTGTATCGGCAGCGTGGCACCGGCGTTGGCCACGATCCCAGTGCCCATGACCGAGGCGAACCAGTTGGGTCCGATACCGCCGAGTATCTCGACCCGGGTCGGTGCGGTCTCAACCACCGCGACGACCGCGCCGATCTTCCTGGTTGAGGTAGTCGCTGGCCAGTCGGTCGACATGGGCGGGCAGGGTGCCGGCGGCGACGTCGGCGAGGCTGGTGCCCTCCAGCACCGAGCGCATGCTCGCGCGCAACGCCCGCCACACATCGGTGAGCGGACGGGTCGGGCCGGTATAGCTCAGGTCGCCCAGTGCGATGTCGCGCACGCTGGCCAGTGGTCCGTCGATGCAGCGCAGCACGTCGGCGATGCTGATCTCCTCGGC
>CAMCWJ010000133.1 GCA_945882475.1 Bifidobacterium breve | reverse complement strand
TGGTTACGCACGTCGCCAGAAATTAGCACTGGGTCGGCCGCGGCAATAGTCGCCGGGCGGGGACGTCACATTTCTCTTAGATTCCGCCGGCCACGCTCTGTAGTGGGCGAACCCAGACATCACCCGGGGATCTGTTGCACCTGGCAAATAAGCTGACATCGGGCCTCAGCTTCTGGTGGGCGGTAGCGTGCTCAGTCGGGCACTTTGAGCAACCCTCATGCCGGTCGGGGTATAAACAACTGAATTCTTTGTGAACGGGGACTGCCAGGGGGCGGGTATGACACTGCGTGAATCGCGAGGTTCCAGCTGGGCGGGGGTTTCGCCGTCCGACCGACAAGCCGAACGGCGGAGACTGCTTATCCGAGCGGGGTTCGAGTTGTTCGGTGACGGCGGCGAGGCCGCGGTATCGGTCCGGTCGGTGTGCCGGACCGCGGCGTTGAACTCGCGCTACTTCTACGAGAACTTCGTCGATATCAATGCTTTTTACGGAGCGTTGTACGACGAGGTCGTCGCCGAGTTAGGCCAGTCCCTGGCCACGGCGATGGCTGACTTTCCAGATGCCAATCGTGGCCGGTTGCAGGCCGGAATCAGGGTGGTCCTCGAATTCACCGCGGCCGACCCGCGCCGGGGCAGGGTCCTGTTCGCCGGGGCCGGCGCCAATCCCGTGTTCGCCAGTCGCCGCGCCGCCGCAAAGGCGCAGTTGCACAGGCTGATCTTGACCGACCGACTGCGAATCGATCCCAAATCCGATCCGATTGTCAGTGAGGTCGAGGCCGCGATCTACGTGGGAGCGCTGTCTGAGATGGCCCGGGAGTGGACCGTTGGCGCACTGGGTGAGGACCTCGATGTCGTCGTCGACGCTGCGATGCGGACCCTGACGCCGACCCAGATTCGCAGCTAGGGGAAGCTAGCAGCCTTCCCGGTTGGCGCCCTCGAATGCCTTGGGTGCGTCGTCGATCGCCTTGCTCAGCACCTCGAACACCTGTGGGTCCCAGGTGAGCGCGGTCTTCCAGTCAAGGTCCGCTGCATCGGAGACGAAGATGCTGTGGGTCGCGTCGAAGGTGTAACACCGACGCCGCGGCAGGACCGGGTCGCTGATGTTCTTCGCCAGCGCGCTCTCGAGTGCGACCAGGCCGTCGTTCGGCCACACCCCGGGATTAGCCGGACCGGGGACCGTGAACCTGTTGCCGGCGATCAGCACCACCGGGATCTTGTCGAGCACCCCGGACTGGAACTCGTTCCAGCCGTTCTTGCCCATCAGGTACGCCTTGTTGACCTCGCGTCCGGAGCCCGACATCTGCTGCAGCACAACGGGTCTGAACTCCTTCATCCCGGACTCGCAGAACTTGTCACCCATGCACTCTGTCAGCGGGATCAAGTCGTTGGCGTAGTCGGAGAGGTAGGAACCCTGCCAGGGGGTGCCGATGGTGGTCAGTGAGCGGATCTTGACCTTGCTGCCGGTGGTGGCCAGCACCCGGATCGCCGCGCGGGAGTACAGCCCGCCCATCGAGTGCGCGACGAAGTCGACCTCGGTGACGCCCTTGTCGGTGCTCAGCCAGTTGATGAACCGGGCCAGATGCTCGCCGGCGGTGTCGATGCTGCCGGTGGAGTTCACCGTCATGTTCTCCGGCAGAGTCACCGGGCACACTCCGAAGGCGCCGAAGCCGGACTGGTCGACCACCTGTCCGCGGCCGGCCATCGCCGGTGCGGTGTAGACGGTGAACTTCTTGGACAGCAGATACTCGCGGATCGCGGTGTCAGTGTTGCCGGCGGCCAGACCGGTTGCGCAGGCCTGATCCGGTGTGGTGAACGGACTGGTCGCATTGCCTCCGGAGACCACCACCACCGCGGCCGATGCGGGGCGCTTCTCGCCGCCGCCGCCGGGGGAATTCGAACAACCGGCCAGCAGTGCCACCGTCGTCAGCAGGGCGGTGAGCGCCGGGATTAGTCGTGCCATGGTGCAAAACGCTAGCAGTTGGCGCGCCCATGACAGGATTGATCCACCATGAGTCAGACATCCCGCGTGGTCTTCTCCGGTGTGCAGCCCACCTCGGATTCCCTGCATCTGGGCAACGCCCTCGGCGCCGTGGAGCAGTGGGTCGGCCTGCAGGACGCCTACGAGACGTTCTTCTGCGTGGTCGACCTACACGCGATCACCGTGCCGCAGGACCCGGCGATGCTGCGCCGGCGCACCCTGGTCACCGCGGCGCAATACCTGGCGCTGGGCATCGACCCGGCCCGGTCGACGATTTTCGTGCAGAGCCATGTCCCCGCGCACACCGAATTGGCTTGGGTGCTGGGCTGTTTCACCGGCTTCGGTCAGGCGTCGCGGATGACGCAATTCAAGGACAAGTCGGCCAAGCAGGGTGCGGACTCCACCACGGTGGGCCTGTTCACCTACCCGGTGCTCCAGGCCGCCGACGTCCTGCTCTACGACACCAACCTGGTGCCGGTGGGTGAGGATCAGCGCCAGCACCTCGAGTTGGCACGGGACATCGCACAGCGGGTCAACGCCCGTTTCCCGGACACCCTCGTGGTGCCGGAGGCGATGATCGCCAAGGCGACCGCCAAGATCTACGACCTGGCTGAACCGACCGCCAAAATGAGCAAGTCGGCGGCCACCGATGCCGGTCTGATCAATCTTCTCGATGACCCGAAGCGCTCGGCCAAGAAGATCCGCTCGGCGGTCACCGACAGCGAACGCGAGATCCGCTTCGACCCCGAAGCCAAGCCCGGGGTGTCGAATCTGCTGTCCATCCAGTCCGCGGTGACCGGAACCGCTATCGACACCCTGGTCGCCGGGTACGCCGGCTGCGGATACGGAGATCTCAAATCCGACACCGCCGATGCCGTCGTCGCTTACGTCACCCCGATCAAAGCCCGGATGGACGAGTTGCTCGCCGACAGCGGCGAGCTCGAGGCCATCCTCGCCGCCGGGGCCCGGCGGGCCCGCGAGGTGGCGGGCACCACCCTGGACCGGGTGTATGAGCGGCTGGGGTTTCTACCGTCCCGATGAAGGGAAAATTCGACCGGTTGCGCGCCCGCTACGCCTGGTTGGACCACGCCGTGCGGGCCCAGCAGCGTTACGACCAGACACAGGGCGACTTCTACGCCGCGGGCATCACCTACTTCACGATCTTCGCGCTGTTCCCGCTGCTGATGGTCGGCTTCGCGGTGGTCGGCTTCGTCCTCGCCGGCCGGCCGCAACTGCTGGCCGAAATCGACAGCCGGGTCAAGGCCGCGGTGCCCGGCGATCTGGGCCCGCAGTTGTTGGCCCTGATGGACTCGGCCATCGACTCGCGGACATCGGTGGGGTTGATCGGGTTGGCCACCGCGATCTACGTCGGACTGGTGTGGATGCAGAGACTTCGTGAGGCACTCACGAGAATGTGGGGACAGGCAACTGCCACAACAGGTTTCGTCAGGACCAAGCTGTCTGATCTGGGCGCCCTGGCAGCGGCATTCGTGGCCAGCCTGCTGACCATCGGGCTGACTGCACTGGCCGTCCCGGTGTTGATCGTCCCCTCGATCGGTGTGTCCTGGCTGCTGTTCACTGCGATGATCGCCCGGCTTCCGCGGCAACATGTTCCGTTTCGCCGGTGCGTCGCCGCCGGCCTGCTGGCCGCGGTCGGTTTCGAAGTCTTCAAGCAGGTGGCCTCGATCTATCTGCGGATCGTGCTGCACGGCCCGGCCGGCGCGGTGTTCGGCCCGGTGCTCGGCGTGATGGTGTTCGCATACATGACGGCCCGGCTGATCCTGTTCGCCACCGCGTGGGCGGCGACTAGCGGGCCTGTACCCGCTGATTCAGTGAGCGGGCCGCCAGAATCAGGCTGAACACGATGATGGTGCCGACCACCGAGACGCCGATCCGGACCGGCAGTGCGTCGGTGCTGAGCACCGGTGCGGCAGCGAGGTCGGTGCCGGGCCGGGGTGGGGCCAGCGACGGGTCGGGGTCGATCAGCGAGCCGACCTTGGTACCCGCCGGCGTGGCGAACCCGTAGTCGAGCAGACGTGCGGCCTGCTCCCAGGGCGCGATCGGCAACCGGGTACCGCGCAACGTGACCGCGAACAACCGGCGGCCGTCGTGGTTGGCTCCGCCGACGAAGGTCTGCCCGGAGTCATCGGTGTAGCCGGTCTTGCCGCCGAGTGCGCCCGGGTAGTTGTAGAGGAGTTGGTTGTCGTTCTCCAGTTCGTAGGCCGGGTGTGCGGCATCCTCGCCGGGCTTGGCCGGGTAGCCGGGGAAGGTGTAGGTGCGGGTGCCCACGATGGCGGCGAAGGTCGGGTTGTTGTAGGCGTAGCGGTAGAACAACCCCATGTCGTAGGCCGAGGTGCTCATACCGGGGCCGTCCAGGCCCGACGGGGTCGCCGCCCGGGTGTCGTAGCCGCCCAACTGTCGGGCCAGGGTGTTGATCTTCTGCATCGCGACGTCCATGCCGCCCAGTGCGACCGCCAGGGCGTGCGCGGCGTCGTTGCCGGATCCCATCAGCAGTCCGTGCAGCAGGTCGTTGACGGTGTAGCGGCCGTCGAGGTCGACCCCGACGCGAGTGCCCTCGGCGTTGGCGTCCTCCTGGGTGCCCACGATCATCCGGTTCAGCGGGAGTTCGTTGATCGCCTGCATCGCGATCAGCACCTTGATGAGGCTGGCCGGCCGGTGTCGGCCGTGCGGATCGCGGGCGGCGATGATCTCGCCGGAGTCCAGGTCGGCGACCAGCCAGGCCTCCGCCGAGACGTCTCCGGGCAGCGGCGGAGTTCCGGCGGCGACGATCACGCCGCATCCGCTGAGCGCGTCGCCGCCGACCGCACTGGCAGGCACCGGCAGTGGCTTGGGCGGTTCACCCGACTTGGGCACCTCCGAGGAATCCACCGCCGGCGGGGTGGACACCTTGTAGGGGCAGCTGTTGGGGTCCTGGGCCACGGCCGGCTCGGCCGAGGCGAGCACCGGCGCTGCGGCCAGCACGAGGGCGGCCGCCAGGGCAGTCGCCCGCGCAAGGAGTCCGGAGGTGCCCATCCGTCGCAGAATAGGCGATCGGGAACCGGATTTCCGGGAGCCTCGCTGTGACTGGAGTGGTTGCTGTTACAGCAGTCGACTGGCCTCGCCGAGCACCCGGTGCAGGATCTGGTAGATCTCGTCGAACTCGGCCGGACCGCTGATCAGGGGCGGCGCCAACTGCACCACCGGGTCGCCGCGATCGTCGGCGCGGCAGTACAGGCCCGCCTCGAAGAGTGCGGTCGAGAGGAAGCCGCGCAGGAGGCGCTCGCTCTCGTTGTCGTCGAAGGTCTCCCGGGTCTTCTTGTCCTTCACCAACTCGATGCCATAGAAGAAGCCCTCGCCCCGGACGTCGCCGACGATCGGAAGCTCCAGGAGTTGCTCGAGGGTGGACCGCAGGATCGGCGCGTTGGTCTTGACGTGGTCGTTGATTCCCTCGCGTTCGAAGATGTCGAGGTTGGCCAGCGACACCGCGGCCGACACCGGGTGCCCGCCGAAGGTGTAGCCGTGGCCGAAGGTGGTCTTGCCATCGTTGAAAGGCTCGAAGAGGCGGTCGCTGGCGATCATCGCTCCGATCGGGGAGTAGCCCGAGCTCATGCCCTTGGCGCAGGTGATGATGTCGGGCACGTAGCCGAAATCGTCACAGGCGAACATCGACCCGATGCGGCCGAACGCGCAGATCACCTCGTCGGAGACCAGCAGCACGTCGTATTCGTCGCAGATCTCCCGGACCCGCTCGAAGTAACCGGGCGGTGGCGGGAAGCAGCCGCCGGCGTTCTGCACGGGTTCGAGGAACACCGCGCAGACGGTGTCGGGGCCTTCGAACTCGATGGCCTCGGCGATCCGGTCGGCGCAGTAGCGGCCCCACGCTTTGATGTCGGTGTTGTACGGCTCCGGAGCGCGATAGAAGTTGGTGTTGGGCACCCGGAACCCGCCCGGGGTCAACGGCTCGAAGGGCGCCTTGAAGTCGGGTAGACCGGTGATGGCCAGGGCGCCCTGCGGGGTGCCGTGGTAGGCGATGGCCCGTGAGACGACTTTGTACTTCCCGGGTTTGCCGGTCAGCTTGTAGAACTGCTTGGCCAGCTTCCACGCGCTCTCCACCGCTTCGCCGCCGCCGGTGGTGAAGAACACCCGGTTCAGATCGCCGGGGGCGTAGTGCGCCAGCCGGTCGGCCAGTTCGATCGCGGGTGGGGTGGCGTAGGACCACAGCGGGAAGAAGTCCAGTGTCTCGGCCTGCTTGGCGGCGGCCTCGGCGAGCTCCTTTCGGCCGTGGCCGACCTGAACCACGAACAGTCCGGACAGGCCGTCGAAATAGCGCTTGCCATGGCTGTCGTAGATGTAGCAGCCCTCGCCGCGGGAGATGATCGGCGCCGTGATGCCGTGTCCGTGCCGGGCGAAGTGACCCCACAGGTGGCGGTCCGCCTTGTCTGAAAGGGTGGTCATCGCGTTCCCCAATTGTATTGTTGCTTAACCAGTTTCAGATAAACCAGTGTCTCGGTGGAGGTCACCCCGGGCACCGCCCGGATTTCGGTGTTGAGCAGTTCGAGCAACTCGGCGTCGTCGGCGCAGACGACTTCGACGAGAGCGTCGAAGTTCCCGGCGGTCAGCACCACGTAGGACACCGCGTCGAGTTTCGCCAGCCGCTCGGCGACCTTGGTGGCGTCGCCCTGGCAGCGCACGCCGACCATTGCCTGCCGGGTGAAGCCGAGTTGCATCGGATCGGTGACCGCGACGATGTCCATCACGCCGGAATCGATCAGTCGCTGCACCCGTTGACGCACCGCGGCCTCCGAGAGCCCGACGTCCTTGCCGATCCCGGCGTAGGAGCGCCGGCCGTCGCGCTGGAGCTTTTCGATGATGGCCTTGGACATGTCGTCGATCGGCCCCGGTCCCGAAGCACCCGGCACGATTGCACGCATGGCCATGATTGTGCACGGATTCCGTTGTCATTAGCAATCGGAACCACCGAAACTGACGTGGCAGCCCAGCCTGGGTTCGGATACCGTTGGTTCGTGATTGCCAGCAGCTGGATCAATGGAACGCCGGTGTCGACCGGCGGTGCCGGTCACCGGGTTATCAACCCCGCCGACGGCAGCGTCGTCGCCGAGTTCGCCCTCGCCACCCCGGTCGACGTCGACATCGCGGTCGCCGCCGCGCGCGCCGCACTTCCCGCCTGGTCGGCCGCCACGCCCGTCGAACGCTCCGCGGTGCTGGCGAAACTGGCCGAGCTTGTCGAATCCCACGCCGCCGAGATCGTCGCCGAGGAGGTCAGCCAGACCGGCAAGCCGGTGCGCCTGGCGACCGAATTCGACGTGCCCGGCAGTGTCGACAACATCGCGTTCTTCGCCGGCGCCGCCCGCCACCTCGAAGGCAAGGCCACCGCGGAGTACTCCGCCGACCACACCTCGTCGATCCGCCGCGAGGCCGTCGGTGTAGTCGCCACCATCACGCCGTGGAATTACCCGCTGCAGATGGCGGTGTGGAAAGTGATCCCCGCGCTGGCCGCCGGGTGTTCAGTGGTGATCAAGCCGGCTGAACTCACCCCGCTGACCACCCTCACGCTGGCCCGACTGGCCGCCGAGGCGGGCCTGCCCGACGGGGTGTTCAACGTGGTGACCGGAGCCGGTGGCGATGCGGGCACCGCGCTGGCGGGCCACCCGGGCGTGGACGTGGTGACCTTCACCGGATCCACCGCGGTGGGCCGAAAGGTGATGGCGGCGGCCGCGATTCACGG
>CAMCWJ010000132.1 GCA_945882475.1 Bifidobacterium breve | reverse complement strand
CCACGGGATCACCCGCAGTGTGCTCATATCGGGCGCCATCACCATGTCGCCGTAACCGGATTCCCAGCTCGACATCGCGTAGCCGTCGACGGTGTTCATCTCCACGTCGACCGCTAGCAGGTAGTTGCAGCATTCGGAGCCGTGCGCGGCGATCTCCTCGACGAAGAATCGGGCCGCCACCCGCTTGCCGGTGAGCCGGCCCTGCATGTCGGCGAAGGCCACAATCACCGTGTCGATCTCACCGGCGGCCATCAATCGCTCCAGCTCGCCGGGCGTCAGCAGGCCGCGGCGGCGATCGGTCTCAGACGTCATGTGCGCCCCTTCCCGGGTGCGGAACTACCCCGCGATTCAGACAAACCACACTCCAAAGGTAGGACAACCGACCATAACGGGCCTATTGTGCCTAGCACCAGTACAACTCGTTTCACCGCCCCCGGAAGGACGGGTCTGCCATGCCAGAGGGCCACGAATTGCTCGACGAGGACGAACGCCACCTCGCCAAGCTGGGTTACGCCCAGGAACTCGACCGATCCTGGTCGGGGTTCTCCAACTTCGCGATCTCGTTCTCGATCATCTCGATCCTGGCGGGCTGCTTCTCCTCGTTCGGACTGGGCTGGAACAACGGCGGGCCGGCGGCGATCGCCTGGGGCTGGCCGATCTTTGCGGCGTTCATCCTGATGATCGGCTTCTGCATGTCAGAGCTGGTCTCGGCCTACCCCACCTCCGGTGGAATCTATTGGTGGGCAGCCAAACTCGGCGGCCCGAAGGCCGGCTACTACACCGGCTGGCTGAATCTCGTCGGGCTGGTCGCCATCCTGGCCTCGGTGGCCTACAGCAGCGCCACGTTCCTGGACCTGACCCTGGGCACGCTCAGCGAAGGCTGGCTGGCCGGCTACAGCCTTAAACGCGTCTTTGTGATGTTCCTGATCATCCTTGCGGTGGTGGCCACCATCAACATCTTCTCCAGCCACCTGCTGGCGGTCATCAACAACATCTCGGTGTGGTGGCATGTGGCCGGTGCGGCGACGGTGATCGCGATCCTGATCTTCATTCCCGACAACCACGCCAGCGTCGGCGACGTCTTCGCCAGGACGATCAACAACAGCGGGATGTGGGGCGGAGCCACCTCCGGGTTGGGCTGGCTGCTGCTGGTGCTGCCGATCTCGGCGATTCTGACCCAGTACACGATCACCGGCTACGACGCCTCCGCGCATCTCTCGGAAGAAACCAAGAGCGCGGCCGGTGCCGCGGCCAAGGGCATCTGGCGGTCGATCTTCTACTCGGCGATCGGCGGCTGGATCCTGCTGCTGACGTTCCTGTTCGCAGTGCAGGACGCCGACGGGGTGTCCAAGGCGGGCGGCGGGGTGGCGGCCATCTTCAACCAGGCACTGACCTCCAAATGGGCTGCGGCGGTGCTATTCATCTCCACCGCAGGCCAGCTGTTCTGCACCACGGCGTGTCAGACCAGTGCGTCGCGCATGCTGTTCGCGTTCAGCCGCGACCGCGCGGTACCCGGGCACCGACTGTGGTCGGCGGTGAACTCCCGGCGGGTGCCGGCCAACGCAGTGATCGTGACGGCCGTGATCGCGGCCCTCATCACGCTGCCCGCCCTGGTACCCGTGGACATCAACGGGGCACCCGTGCCGATCGCGTTCTTCGCCGTCGTCTCGATCGGTGTGGTGGGGCTCTACCTCGCTTTCGCGGTGCCGATCTACTACCGCTGGAAGGCCGGCGACTCATTCGTGGTCGGCAGCTGGAACCTGCGCGGCCACTACCAGTGGATGGCACCGCTGGCACGGGCCGAGATCATCATCACCTCGATCGTCGCCATGTTCCCAACCGCACTCGGCGGGGTGCCGTGGGATCCGAGCTTCGAGTGGAAGTTCGTCAACTACACCCCGCTGCTCGTCGGCGGGACCTTGATTCTGCTCTGGATCTACTGGCATGTGTCGGTGAAGAAGTGGTTCACCGGACCGGTGCGCCAGGTGGACGAGAGTGGCGCTCAGCTAGACGGCGTCCGCTAGCCGTCCGACGGTTTCTCGATGTTGACGACTTCACCGCGGTTGATCGACACCCAGTCGCGGGCTTGCAGATAGGGGCGGAACGCCTCGGCGATCGCCTGCTCATCGGCGGGGGTTTTCGGCCGCTGCAGTTCGTAGAGATGCGGGAACTCCGTCCACGCCACGACGGCGTCCCAGAGTCGTAGGGCCGCGTCCCCGGTCGGCGGATCCACCAGCACCGGCCCGAACAGGCACTGACCATCCGGGAAGAACAGCGTCGGCACCCCGTAACCGTTGGCGTCGACGACGCGTTGATGCTCGGCACGCACCTCGTCGTGGGTGGTGGGATCGGCAATCGCCGCATCGACCAGATCGGGATCCATACCCAATTCGGCCAGCAGGTGACGAGCGACGGACCGCTCGTGCGGCTTGTGCCCCTCGACGTGCAGGGCCCGGCCGGCCCGGCCGTACCAGGCGTCGAGGTCAGCCATCGACTGCCGCCGCAGCAACGCACCGATGCGCATCATCGACCACCCGTAGGACCAGTCGCGTTCCCACGGATGCTTCTTGCCCTCGACGCGGTTGATCTCCTCGAGACTGAAGAAGCGCCAGTTCACTTGCAGCCCCGTCAGTCTGCTGACTTCGCGAATCCAGAGCGACGTCTGGTAGGCGTACGGGCACATCACGTCGAAGTGGAAGTCGACGGACTCTGGACGGCCGGTCACATCGTGTACCGAAGATTGCGTGCCGCGCGCTCACCGAGTTCGGCGTCGCCGGTCCAGGTGATAGCGCGCGCGTCGATAGGGCCTTGCGGATCAATGCGCCCGCAGGCCAACTGGATGAACGTTGTCGAGTCAGTATTCACTTCGACGTCTGGATTACCCACGTGCTCAACCCGTTTGGCGCGTCCGTCTACGGCAACGGCGTACTCGGCGGTGATCGGCCCGTCGAGGTGAAAGACGATGCTCTTTCCGTCGGGCAAGCCCACCTTCTTGCCGACGATGTAGCTCAGCGAGCCCTCGACCTCGGCGAGTGCGATCTCGGCGGACACCCCGGTGTCGTCGGTGGACAGACCCAGCGGCGTGGTGATATCGCGCTCGTGAACCCAGAAATCGAACACCCGGATCGCCAGGAACTTCCCGTAAGTGCCCGGGCCGACCGGCGTGAATGACGGGCGCTCCACATCGGCCTGCGACAGCGCGTCCAGATCGCGCCGCCGGCTGGCGAAGACCGCGCGAACCTCATCCAGATACTGCGCCCCATGCAGACCCGCGGTCCGCGTCAGGAACTCCCCGGCACGCTCAAACGGCGGCACCGCCGCAGCGTCCTCGGGCAGCCACCCGGCCAACACTGCCTCGACACTGGCCAGGTGGTCGACCACCCCGCGCACCGTCCACTCCGGGCACAGCGACTGCGCCGTCCACTGCGCCTCATCCAGACCGGCGCACAACCCCTCCACCGCGGAATAACAGCTGTTCAACGCGGTGCGAAGCTCCTCGACGCTACGCGTCACCGGGCCTGATGCCATGAGTGGAAACCTCCGTCGCTGAATAATGCCGGGGCAGATACCCCGATCCGGAACCTATATTAGTAGCTTACTGCCGACAATATTTGTTGTGCTGTCCACGTGATTGGCGCACAAGGATTACCCGTCGAGCCGTCTACTATTTCGCCCATGGCTGCGCCGCCGATCAAGCGTGGCCGGGGTAGACCCCGGATCCACGAAGACGCCGTCCTCCTCGAGGCTGCGTTCAAGGCGTTCGCGGCCGATGGCTACGAGGGCATGTCGGTGCGGACGGTGGCAACCGGACTCGGGCTGAGCCACGGCGCACTGAACCGGCGTTTCGGCAGCAAATGGGAGATATTCCAAGCCGCGATCACCCACGGTTTCGCGACGATGCTCGCCGCGATGGAGTCTGAACGGAACATGCGACCGGTGCCGGCCGACGACTTGGCCGAGGTCCGCGAGACCATCCGCAGTTTCATGGTGGTCAACGAACATCGGCCCGAGTTCTGCCAGCTGATGAATATGGAGGGTCTGCGCCGCACCCCGCAACTCGAGGTGATCATGACGGCCAGCCTCGACGCCCTCGTTCCCCATTTCAGCGCACTGCTGGGCCGACTGGAGACAGCGGGCGCGATCTACCCCATCACGATTCGGGCATTGTTCTTTCTGGTGGCCCATGGCGCCGAAGCGGCATTCAGTCTGACGGGGATCTCGTCGTACTTCGATGACCTCGATGGCCCCCTCGATGCCCAGGCGCACATCGAGGCGATGACGGATCTGATCATGCGCGGGATCACCCGGTAGGCGTCAGGGCTTGTCGCGCTGGTACTTCGAATCACGTTCCAGCTCAAGTACTTCCATCAGGAGATTCTCGTTGATGAGGTCGAACTCAATGTCTTCCACCCTCATGTGGTGTCGCACCCGATTGAAGAACTCGTTCACCGCCGAGTTGTACTTGAAGGTGGCGTGTCGGTTGAGTTCCGGCGCCGCAACATCGGTCAACTGCGCGGCAATCGCGGTATAGGCGACCCGCTGAGCGCTGTCAGCGACATCGGCCGGCGCCACCAGCCGGATTTCTGAGAGCAGTGACGTGATTTCCCGCGTTTCATTATCAAGGACTCCGGTCTCCTTGGCCAGTTGCATCAGAATTCGCATCCGTCCCCCGCCGGCTTTAATCCCCGGATAGATCCCTCTCGCGGCCGCAAGGGCTTCTTCGTCATTGGTCTCCGGTGACATCACCAGTGCGGCCGCAGGCCCCCACCGCTGGGCTATCCGCTCCAGCGCGGTGCTTGCCTTTAGTTTTTCGATCCCGGTGATGAACGCGATCGCACCTTCGCGTAACAGTGTGTTGCGGCTCCGCGACTCCTCGGCTGCTGAGGTGCGTTCGTGCATTCGGGTCGAGGTCCAGTATCCGACCAGACCGCCGACGACCGTACCCATCAGGCTCGACGCCGCAGTGATGGCCGGCATCACCCAGAACGGGGTGTCCGCCATCGGTCCCTCGCTTCAGGAGATTATTGAGCCGCGCGATGCGCGGTCTACCAGGTGCTGGTGCGCAGAACGATCTCGGCGGCCAACTGTGCGGTGGCTTCGGCGGTGCTGCGCCGGCCGATGAACTCGACCAGCCGGAAGTCGCTGTGCACGTGGCGCTGGCTGGCCCGGGCCACCGCACGAGCGGCCGCTCCCGTCACCAGCGCGGTGGTGTTGACGCAGACGGGCGGGCAGTCGGGATCGCGGGTCACCCCACGTGGGTCGGGAATGCTGGGATGCCCGCGGTCGATAACGACCAGGCCGCTGACCCGATCCGGCCGGGCCGCGGCCACATCCCAGGCCAACTCCGCGCCGAACCGATCACCCACCACCACACCCCAGGGCACATCGAGTGCGTCGGCGATCGCCATCACGGCTTTGGCGTGCAACCGGGGATCGGCACCGATCACCACCGTCCGTACCGACGCGGTATGCAGCCGCTCGCAGATGGTGTCGTAGGCGGCCGGCGCGTGCTGGGCGGCGCCGAGAAGCACGACATGCGGCCCCCGGTCCGGTCCTGCCACGCTCACCGGCACCGGGAACCCGTCGACGGTCATCATCGTCGCGGTCATGGGCCCACGGTAACGCGACATCGCAGACCGACGGTCGTTTTCGGTGCCCGTTCTCAGGCAGTACTCAGGAAGAGCGGAGTCGGCTGGCCTGCGCGGCGAAAACATCCAGGAACGTCTGCGGCAGTGTGGCTTTGGCCGGTATCGCGGGGTTACCGGCCGGTAGCGCGATAGCGAAGAGCGCGTCGTCGCCGACGTTCTGGAAGGCCATGTAGACGTTGCTTGCCGAATTCCGTAGCTTCATCGTCTGCTGGTAGGCCAGCGCGCCGGATTCGACGCCGGGCAGGTCGACGGTGGTGATCGGGATTCCCCGGGAGTTCGGATCGAAGAAGGCCTCGAACTTTGCGCAGCGGTTCGCGGCCGCCTCGATCTTGTCCAAATCCAGATTCCACGACAGCAGCGTCATCACAATGCGCGCGCCGTCGTAGGAGACCGCATACTTGGCGGCACTTCCCGGGCCGCGTTCGGCCGACTGGGAGATGACGTTGGTGAGCGCGTTGGAGCAACCCTGCGGACGCGAGAGCATCGGGCCGGGTTCCCCTGCACCGTCGGGCTGTCCGGGCTTCTCGAGGATCCGGTCGTACTGGACCCCGGCCGGGAAATCGGATTCGCCCAACATCGCTCGCTCCAGGACCGCACCCGGCCAGGTCGCGGTGCCGGCCACCGTGGTGGCGCAGCCGATGACCAGCATCCCCGGTGCCAGCATCGCGGCCACCAATGTCCGACCCGCCATGGGCTTCAGGGTAGGTCATGCAGTGCGCTGGCGATGGTCGGGCGAGCCGGGGCTGGGCCGCTGATCAGTCCCAGCACGGCGTCGAGGTCGAGGTGGGCGGTGAGCAGGTCGGCCATCACGTCCAGTTGGGCGTCGCGGCGGGCGGGCACGTTGACATCCGGGGCTACCCGGAAGCCGGACCGACCGGCGGCTGCCGCCGCTGCGGTGAGCCAGTCCCGGCGAAAGTCGTCGTTATCCAACAGGCCGTGCCAGTGCGTGCCGAACACCCGACCGCGAACGTACCCGTGCGCGCTGCCGTCGGCTTCGAACCAGGTGGCCTCAGTGCAGCGGACCACCTGACCGTGATGGATCTCGTAGCCGGCGAATGGGGCTTCCCAACACCGGAGTTCCTTGTCGTCGGCGAAGACGATGTCGACATCGAGCAGACCGAGCCCTTCGACTGTGCCACAGCGGCTTTCAACCATGTCCTCGATATGTCGGCACAGCATCTGAAACCCCCCACAGATACCGAGCACCACACCGGGGTGGGCGGTAATTGCTTCGGCCAGACCACGAGTCCGCAGCCACTCCAGATCGGCGACGGTGGCCTTGCTGCCCGGTATGACGATCACATCGACGCCGGCCAGGTCGGCGGGTTCGCTGACCCACCGGACCAGTACCCCCGGTTCGCAGGCCAGTGCCTCGACATCGGTGGAATTCGAGATCCGCGGCAGTCGGATGGCCCCGACCCGCAGCACCTGGTCGCCGTGCGGGGGCGCCGGAACCCCGACGATCTCGCCAGCCACCACCGACAGCGAATCCTCGGCGTCCAGCCACAACTCGTCGCTGTAGGGCAGCACGCCGTAGGTCGGCCGGCCGGTGAGCGCGGCCAGTTGATCCAGGCCCGGTGCCAGCAGGGCCGGGTCACCGCGAAACTTGTTGATGATGAACCCCGCGATCAGCGCCTGGTCCTCCGGTGACAGCACCGCGACGGTGCCGAAGAGATGCGCCAGCACCCCGCCCCGGTCGATATCGCCGACCACGAGCACCGGCAGATTCGCCGCACGCGCCAGTCCCATGTTCGCCAGATCGGTTGCGCGCAAGTTGATCTCGGCGGGAGATCCGGCGCCCTCGCAGATCACCACCTCGAACTCAGCCCGCAGACCGGCGAGTTCCTCGGCGACCACGCCGGCCAGGTGTTCGCGGTGGGTGATGTAGTCGGTCGCGCTGACGGTGCCGATCGGCCTGCCGCGCACCAGCAGTTGAGAGGTGCGGTCACTGCCGGGTTTGAGTAGCACCGGGTTGAACCGCACACTCGGTGCCAGACCCGCCGCACGGGCCTGCATGCCCTGGGCCCGGCCGATCTCGCCGCCGATCCCGTCCTTGCTCAGGGCGACCACCGAGTTGTTACTCATGTT
>CAMCWJ010000131.1 GCA_945882475.1 Bifidobacterium breve | reverse complement strand
GCTGCCGGGTCGTGGCCGGTGAGCTTTTTGAATGCCTTGTTGGCGTAAATGATCCGCCCCTGGGCCGATGCATCAGTGACGAGAATCGAATCGAAACTATTGTCGGCCAGCAACTTCAGCAGGGCCAGGCCACCTGTCTGTGATCCGAGTGCGTCAATCAGCGATAAAGCCATCGTGCTTCTCCTGCCATTAGCGCCGACTGCATGGCCGACGGTTCCGAATCATGGTCCTGGTTGTCGTCCCCCGTAGTCCCCGCGCAACCAAACCTTTCGCTGCAAACGCTACAGTGACCCGGTTCAAAACCCGTGCAGTGTGAATTCGAATCGCACCGGGGGTGCGGAACGTGGGCCCAACGTCAGGATCGGGAAAACCAGCGAGAGGGTGTGCGCCATGGATTACAACTGGCTCAATCCCAAGGCCGAGGCCCGCCCGGCCGGCGGGAAGGGCTGGGGGTCGTTCGCTCTAGAGCCCATCCCGGCCGGCGCGACCGTCGCGGCCTTCGGTGGCTGGATCGTGCCGCGGGCCGTGCTGGGTGAACTCAGCGAAGAACGCCAGGGCCGCTCCATTCAGGTCGACGACGATCTCTACCTGGTCTCCGCCGAAACCCCGGAGCCCGGCGACATGCTCAACCACTCCTGCGAACCCAACTGCGGCCTGGTCGGCCAGAGCCTCGTCGTGGCCATGCGCGATATCGCACCGGGTGAGGAGTTGTCGTTCGACTACGCGATGTGCGACGCCAGCGACTACGACGAGTTCCGTTGCCTGTGCGGGGTCGCCGCCTGTCGCGAGGTGGTCACCGGGTCCGATTGGCGCGACCCGGACCTGCAGGAGAAGTACGCGGGCTGGTTCTCGCCCTACCTGACCCGCCGGATCGCCGCGCTGCCCGCCCGGGGCGTCTGAGCCCGGCTTCTCAGGTCGCTCCCTCGGCCAGCGCCCGCAGGCCCGCAAGAGTGGTCTCCATCGCCGCCTGCAATTGGCCAAGCCGGTTGGCGATGATCTGCTCGGCCCGGTCGGGTTTGCGCTCGATGAGCATCGTCACCCCGGACGGCCCCGGGCCGAGGCGCGCGGTATAGCGCAGGCGGCTGCCGCCAGGTGTGGCGCTGAGATCGAATTGCCAAGTCGCGGCGGCATTCCCGGGATCACCCACTGCCCAGCCGAAGACCCGCGGCGGGTCGAACTCGACGATGTGCGACCGCGTCGTCCACTCCCCGATCGCCGGATGCCGGTTGGTGCCCAGGAATTGCGCAGCCAACCCGGGGGTATCGAAGCCCTCGGCCCATTCGGCATGCTGAAGTTCGGTGCTGAACCGCGGCATCAGGGTGATATCGGTAATCAGATCCCAGACCCGTTCGGGTGAGGCGGCGATGTCCACGGTCGCGGTTGCCTGATGGATCCTCACGCGGGTGAACCTAGACCGCCGAGAGCGATTGAGTCAGAGCAATTGGGGAAGTATCAGCATCCTGATGCTCGTGGTGACGAGCAGCAGAAGCGAGGTCAGGATCAGCACCACCTGGATCTTCGGCGAGGTGAACTTGGTCGCCACACTGGCGAAGAACAGCACGAGGGCGAATAACACCGCGAGCATCACGTGCCTGGTCGCCGTGTTGCTCGCCATGTCGGCGTCGGCGAGGCTGGCCTCAGCCTTCCGGGAGAATTCATCGGCCTGCACCTGGGCTGGAACCACGTAGCTCGCCAGGTTCAGTGGGGTGCCGTCGGGAACCCGGGCGGGGTTACCGTCGGCGTCCACCGGGACCGTACCCAGCCACTCCTTCTGGGCTCGGTCCAGCGCCGGCGAGAAGCGGTCCCGCAGGAAGCCGGCCCGGAGTTTCTGCTGTGCGGCCGTCGCTTCCACCCAGGAGATCCACATCTGGGAATCGACCACCGACTGACTGGCGGCCTCCGAGGCGGCCCGGTTTGCATCGCTGCGCTGGATCGCCGAAGCCGACTGGGCGTCGGACTGGGCGTTGGCCCACTGACTGGCCTGGAAGGACGCCCACGTGGTCGCCACCGCCGCGATGGCCAGGATGATCGCGGTCCAGGAATCCAAAATCCGCTGCCGTCGCTCCCAGGGATCCTCGGGTTCGTTGGGCGCGATCTCCGTTCCCATCAGGTCGGTGCCGAGGACCTCGTCGACGAGGTCATCCACCTTCTCCAGCACGCTGTCGCTATCAGCGGTCTCCACGATGGGCATTCTGCCACCCAGGTTCCAAGCGGGATAGGCTTGGCCGATGCGGTCCGAACGCGCGTGCGCGGGACTGCCGGAGGGGCCCTTCCGGCGGTCGGACGGAGAACGCCTGCTGCGCCGCCCGGCGGCCCGCAACCAGCACTGGGCCGAATCCGTGAGCCGTCCGCAACGGGTACTCAATGTGGCCGCCTGGCTGGCCGCGTTCGTCACCGCGGTACTGGGCGTCCTACAGACGGTCACCGGCGAGGGCGTGCTTTACATCGGCGTTATCAACCTCGTCATGGCTGCGGTGTTCCTGGCGATCCCACTGCTGCACCGGTTCGGAAACATCATCGCGGCAATGACTTTCGTGATCGTCGCATATGCGTCGCTGACCTTCGTTGGTTCCCAGGTCGGCACGGATTCGGGGGTGCAGTTCTACTACCTGGTCTCGGCCTCCCTGGCGGTGCTGGTGCTCGGCACTGAACATCTCGCCCTGGCCAGCACGGTGGTGGGGGTCGGTGCCGCCCTGGTGGTCGGCCTGCAGTTTCTGGTGCCGACGGACACCGGCATCCAGCCGCGGTGGGCGCTCAATGCCGGGTTTGTGCTCGCCGTCGTCTCAGCGTGCGTGATGATGTTCGCCACCGTCTGGTACGCCATGCGCGAGGTGACCCGCGCCGAAGCCGCTATGGAAGTCGAGTACAAACGCTCCGAGGCGCTGTTGACGAACATCCTGCCGGCCAGTGTCGCCCAGAAACTGAAGGATCCCGCGCACGGGGTGATCGCCGACCGCTACGACGACGCCTCGATCCTGTTCGCCGACATCGCCGGCTTCACCGAACGGGCCAGCGAGATCCCGCCCACCGAATTAGTCCGCTTCCTGGACCGGCTCTACACCACTTTCGACAGACTGGTGGATCGGCACGGCCTGGAGAAGATCAAGACCACCGGCGACTCCTACATGGTGGTCAGTGGTGTGCCCACCCCGCGGCCGGATCACGCCGAGGCGATCGCCGCGCTGGCACTCGACATGTCCGATGCCGTCGCCGACCTACGCGACCCACGCGGCAATCCGGTGCCGCTGCGGATGGGCATCGCATCCGGGCCGGTGGTGGCCGGAGTCGTGGGTGCGCGCCGGTTCTTCTACGACGTCTGGGGCGATGCCGTCAACGTCGCCTCCCGGATGGAGTCCACCGACCCGGAGGGCCGAATCCAGTTGCCGCAGGACGTTTTTGAGCGTCTGCGGCACGCTTTCGTGCTTGAGGAACGCGGCGATGTGGAGATCAAGGGCAAGGGCGTGATGCGCACCTGGTACCTGGTGGCCCACAAGCCGCGTGCCACGCTGCCCTCGTTTGACGCACAAGACGAGCCCGCAGCCGATGAACTCCCCCGCGCGGAGAGCAACCTCCGCGTCACATGACTTTGGACAGGAACGCCTGGGTGCGTTCGTGCCGGGGATTGCTCAGCACGTCCCGCGGCGGCCCGCTTTCGACGATCACCCCGCCGTCCATGAACACCAGTTGGTCGGCGACCTCGCGGGCGAACCCCATCTCGTGGGTCACCACGATCATCGTCATGCCGGCGCCGGCCAGTTTCTTCATCACCGCGAGCACCTCACCCACCAACTCCGGGTCCAGTGCCGAGGTGGGCTCGTCGAAGAGCATCAGCTTGGGGTCCATCGCCAGCGCCCGGGCGATGGCCACTCGCTGCTGCTGACCGCCGGATAGTTGCGCCGGGTAAGCGTCGGCCTTGTCGGACAGTCCCACCTGATGCAGCAGATCCCGGGCACGCTGCAACGCAGCGGATTTCGGCGTCCGCTTGACGTGGACCGGCGCCTCGATGACGTTGCCCAGTACGGTGCGGTGCGGGAACAGGTTGAAGTGCTGGAACACCATGCCGATGTCGCGCCGCTGCCGGGCGGCCTCCCGCGGCGGCATCTCGTAGAGCTTGCCGCGACTCTCGCGATAGCCGACCAGCTTTCCGTCGACGTAAAGCTTTCCGGCGGTGACGGTTTCGAGATGATTGATACAACGCAGGAACGTCGACTTGCCCGAGCCGGACGGGCCCACCAGTACCAGCACCTGGCCGGGATCGACCGACAGGGTGACGCCCTTAAGCACCTGCAGAGCGCCGAAGTCCTTGCACACCTGCTGAGCGTCGACCATCGGCCCCGTGGTCATACGTGGCCCTCCTTCGCCCCGGTCGCGGCCTTGGCCAGCGCCTCGAGTTGCTTGTCGGTCAGCGTGCGGGAGATACCGCGGGAGAAGTACTTCTCCAGGTAGTACTGGCCGACCATCAGCACGCTGGTGATGGCCAGGTACCAGGTGGCCGCCACCATCAGCAGCGGGATCGGCTGGAAGATCACCGCCGAAATGTCCCGGGTCCGGGTGTAGAGCTCCAGGGTGTAGGGCACAGCAGTCACCAGCGAGGTGGTCTTGAGCATGCTGATCAGCTCGTTGCCGGTGGGCGGGATGATGACCCGCATGGCCTGCGGCAGCACCGTGCGTCGCATGCCCATCCACCACGACATGCCCAGGGCGGTGGAGGCCTCGGTCTGACCTTCGGGAACCGAGGCGATCCCGGCGCGGATGATCTCGGCCATGTAGGCGGCCTCGTTGAGACCCAGGCCGATGATGGCCAGGGTGAAGGCGATCGAGAGGTCCTGCAGGTTCAGCTGGAAGAACGACGGCCCGAACGGCACCCCGATCTGGATGTTGCGGTACAGGGTCGGGAAGAGCCCCCAGAACACCAACTGCACGTACACCGGGGTGCCGCGGAAGATCCACAGGTAGACCCAGGACACTGCCCGGAACACCGGGTTGGGCGACAGCCGCATCACCGCCAGGATCACCCCGAGCAGCAGACCCAGCGCCATTGCCCAGAACGTCAGCTGCAGGGTGTTCCAGGCGGCTTGGGACACCCTGGCGTCGAACAGGTACTTGCGGTAGGTCGCCCAACCGTAAGCGGGGTTGGTGGCCGCGCCGTACAGGAATAGCCCGACCAGCCCCACGATGGCCACCGCACCGATCCACCGCCCCGGATGCCGCAGCGGAACGGCATCGATCGCTTGCGGCGACGACGACGACGGCGGTGGCGCGGCGGTCACCTCACTCAGCTGATGGCCCCGTTGATGACCGGCTTGTCGATCATTCCGGATTGCAGGCCCCAGTTGGTGGCGATGGTCTTGTAGTCGCCGGTCTTCATGAGGTGCTCGAGCGCCTTGAGCAGTGACTGCGCCAGCGGCGAACCCTTCTTCACCGGCCAGCCGTAGGGCGCCGAATCGGTGATCTCACCGGCAGCCTCGAGCTTTCCATCGTTCTGCTTGATGGCGTAGGCGGTCACCGGCGAATCCGCCGACATGGCGTCGGCCTGCCCGAGCACCACCGCGTTGGTCACCGCGTCCTGGTTGTCGAAGCGCAGGATCTCGATTTCCGGCTTGCCCGCGTCGACGCAGGCCTTGCTCGCGGCCGGCAACTGGTCGGTGTCCTGGGTGGTGTTGGACTGCACCGCAACCTTTTTGCCACAGGCATTGTTCGGGTCGATACCGGCACCGGCGCGGTGCGCCCACAGTGTTCCGGCCGAGAAGTAGGTGACGAAGTCAACCGTCTTCTCGCGCTCCTTGGTGTCGGTGAACGACGACATGCCGACGTTGTAGGTGCCGCCCTCAATTGCGGGGATGATCTTGGCGAAGTCGGACTCCCGGTAGTCCGCCGTCAGGCCGAGGGTTGCCGCCACCGCGTTGACGAGGTCGACGTTGAAGCCGACGATCTTGCCGTCGGAGTCCTTGTACTCGTTGGGCGGATAGGGCAGGTTCACGCCGACCACCAGCTTGCCGGACTTGCGGATGTCCTCGGGCACCGTCGCGGCGATGTCGTCGACCTTCTTCGCCGTGACGGACGCTGTCGCGGCGGCACCTGCGTCGGTGGCGGCGGGGCCCTCGGTGTTCTTGGCGCAACCGGAAAGGCTCACGGCGCCGACCACGGCGACGACGGCCGCGGTGCGCCACCACGGGGATGCGGTCTGCCGGACTCTTGAAACCTGCACGGGGGTGCCTCGCTGTCGTTGTCGTTAGTTGACCGGGTTAGCTCCTGCCCGGACCTTAGCTGCCGCGAAGTAAGTTCGCGCGCTGGAAACACGACCGCATTGCAGCGCCGGTCGGCGGGATGGGCCACAGTTCAATCCCGACCTGCGGGCTCGTCGTGTGCAAGACTGACCGCATGGCAATAACCACTGGAAACAATCTGGTACCCCACCTCTGGAAATCGGTGTTGCTGACCGGCGTGCTGTCGGTCATCCTCGGCGTGATGGTTCTGGCCTGGCCTGAGAAGTCCTTGATCATTGCGGGGATTTTCTTCGGCGCATACCTGCTGGTGACCGGTATCTCGCAGATCTTCCATGCGTTCACCCTGCATATTTCCGGCGGCGGCCGGGCGTTACTGTTCATCAGCGGCGCGGCGTCCCTGGTCCTGGCCGTGCTGTCCTTCCGCAGCATCGGAAACTCGATCCTGCTGCTGGCTATCTGGATCGCCATCGGGTTCATCTTCCGTGGCGTCGCGACCGCCGCCGCAGCAATCAGCGATCCGGACACTCCCGCACGCGGCTGGGAGATCTTCATCGGCGTTATCACCCTGATCGCCGGCATCATCGTGCTGGCCTACCCCTTCGGCTCGCTGCCGACCCTGATCTGGGTCGCCGGCATCTGGCTCGTAGTGCTCGGTGTGCTGGAGATCATCGCCTCCTTCGGTATCCGCAAGACCGGAAACAAGGTCCGTACCGTCATCGGCGAGGCGCTCGGTACACGCTGACGACCGCCCGCCAGGAGGCGGGTAGCCTTGGCCCCGTCCCCGTCCGCATGAGGTCCCGTCCGCATGAGGTGAAGCGCGAGCCATGACTGAGCCCCCGGAGTCCCCCGGCAACCCGGCCACACCTGCCGAGGCGGTGCCGGATCCGTACTCCTACCCGCCCGGTCCGTACCAGGGCGGTCCGTATCAGGCCAGCCCTTACCAGGGTGGTCCGTACGAATCCGGCGCTTACCAACAGGGCGCCTACCAACCTGGTGCGTACCAGCCCGGCGCGTACCAACCCGGCGCATACCCGCCCGGTCCGCACCAACCCGGCCCGTACCAGGGCGGCTATCCCGCCCCGCCGTACTGGGATCCGGCCGCCGCCCCGATGACACCCCGCAATGGACTGGGCGTGGCGGCACTGATCGTCGGCGTCTGCGCCCTGATTGGTTCGTTCTCCATCGCGGGCGGGATCGTGCTGGGCATCGTCGCGGTCATCCTCGGCTTCGTCGGCCGCGCCCGGGTCAAGCGCGGCGAGGCCACCAACGGCGGTGTCGCGACAGCCGGCATCGTGCTCGGCGTGCTCGGGATCATCGCGGGCCTGATCTTCGTGGCGATCTGGGTCGGTCTCTTCAAGGAGGTCGGAGCCGGAGGCTACTTCGACTGCCTGCAGCAGGCCGGCGAAGACCGCACTCTGGTGGAGCAGTGCGCGAACGAGTTCCGGCAGTCCGTGGAGAACCGTTTTTCGGTGACGCCGGTTCCCTAGCGGCCCAAGCTATTTCGCCGCAT
>CAMCWJ010000130.1 GCA_945882475.1 Bifidobacterium breve | reverse complement strand
ATCGACAGGGCGTCGTCGCCATCTTCGCGCGGCCGGAAGATCGCCTGGGTGGACATCGGGCGGATCGTCGAGACGGAATCGACCTGTGCCATCTCCAGATCGGCCAGGGTGGCCGGTTGGGTGCCGACGTCGGGCTCGGAGGACTCCGGGGTGGTGGTCATCAGTCCACGTACCTCGCAGCCGGCGGTGTCGGAGTCGGGCCGAGCACGGTCAGCCATCGGCGGTACAGGGTGTCCCACGTTCCGTCGGCACGGATGCGCTCAAGGGTTCCGTTGACGAACCGCACCAGGGCCGTATTGGTGAGATTGATGCCGATCCCGTACGGCTCGTCGGCCATGTCCGGGCCAACGATGTGCAGGTAGGGATCCTGGGCCATCAGGCCGGCGAGGATCGCATCATCGGTGCTGACGGCGTCGACCTCGCGCTGCTGCAGCGCAACAAGACAGTCCGCCCAGGTAACCACCGTGATGATGACCGGCGGCGGATCGATTTCCCGCACCCGGTTGAGTGAGGTGGTGCCGCGCGCGACGCACACCCGCTTCCCGGACAGATCTGACGGCCCTGCGATTTCCGACTCTCGTGGAGCCAGGATCCGTTGGGAGGCAGTGAAATACACGGTCGAGAAGTTGATCTTCTCGCGTCGCTCGCAGGTGATTGTCATGGTCTTGACCACGATGTCGACGGTGTTGTTCTGCAGGGCGATGATTCGGTCCGCCGACGACAGGATGCGGTACTCCACCGCCTGCGGGGTGCCGAAGATGTCGCGGGCCACCTCGCCGGCGATGTCGACATCGAAGCCGGTGATCTCGCCGGTGATCGGATCCCGGAACGAGAACAGGTTGCTGCCGATGTCCAGGCCCACCAGTAGCCGGCCGCGGGCCTTGATCGAGGCCACCGCAGCGTCCGCCGCAGCCCTGGTGGGAAAGGGCCGCAGACTCGCGGTGCGATCGCAGTCTGCGGTGTCGGGGACCGCCGGCGCGGGCGAGTCCGGGCGCAACTGTTCCATCCCGGCCGGCGTGGGCGGGGCCAGTGTCGGCATCGGCAACTCCGGCGGATCTTCGATCTGGCCGCAGCCACTGAGCACCAATGCCACCAGTCCGAGGGATGCCAGCAATCGCTTAGCGCTCATCACCGCTGGTTTGTTCTTCGCGCAAGCGCTCATCACCGGTACTCGCTCATCCGCGGCCACAGGCCCAGCGCCACGGCCAGCGCCGCGCCGACCGACAGCACCACCCCGCCGGCCGTCGCTCCTGAAAGCACCCGGCGAGCCGACAGGATGTCGCTACGCAACTGGCGCCGGCTCTCCAGAATCGCATCCGACAGCGCGCTGTTCAGCTTGTCGAACGCCGGCGTGGAGTCGTCCTCGCCGGCGCCCAGCGCCACCTGGGTGGCGGCCCGGTAGTCACCCACCTTGATGTAGTCGTTGAGCCGTTCGTCGGCCTGGCGCCATTTCACCAGCAGGTCATCGGCGCCGGCCAACTGCTCCGAAGCGATGGCATTGCCGCGGCCCAGGTAGTCCTTCAGTTCGACCGTCATCGCGTCGACTCGTTGAAGATAGGACTGCGCGCGAGCGTCCTCGTCGCCGCGGCGGATCAGCGAGAGGGTCTCGTCGGCGCGTGCCTGCTGCGCGGTGATAGCAAGGCCGGTAACGGTTTTCAGCGACGTCGCGGCGTTGTTCTTGGCGGCCCTGCTGCCTGCTGTCGAGATGACCAGGGCAGAGCCGACCCAGATGACCATGATGGCGATCGCCAGTCCGCCGGCGACCAGACCGATGTTCACCCGTCGATTGGTGTGCCTGGCCAGCCAGCGGTGAGCGAAGGCGCCGAACAGCACCGTCACCGCCACCACCGCGATCACCGGCGCGGGAATCTTCGCCGAGGCCCCGGTCTCGGCGTCCATCCGCGCCGAGGTCGCCTCGTAGAGGTACTGCGCGTCGGGAAGGATCTTCTGCTGCATCAGCGACGAGGCCTCCGAGAGATACGACGACCCGACCGGATTGCCCAATCTGTTGTTGATCCGCGCCGTCTCGATCAGCCCGGTGTAGACCGCCAGTTGGGCATTGATCCGGCCGAGCACCTCCACCATCGGCGGGTCGGTCAGCCCGCTGGAGGCCCGAGTGACGGCGACGGAGGCATCGGTGATGGCCTGCTCGTAGCGTTCGCGTACCGCCTGCGGTTCGGTGCCGGCGATGAACGCGGTGGCCGCCGCGGCGTCGGCGACCGACAGCGTGGTGTAAAGCTGGCCGGCCGCGAACGCCAGGGGTTCGGTGTGGTCGAGCACGGTGGTCAGCCGCTGCTGGCGCTCGTTGATCGTGGTCGAGATGGCGAATGCGCTGAGCAGACCGAGCGAGGCCAGGATGACCCCGATGGTGAGGATCCGGCCCGGAGTGGTCTTGAGGAACCACCACCAGGGGTGGGCGGGTTCTGTCGCCGAGCGCCGGGCCAACGGTTCGGTCGACGGATGCGCCAGCACGACGGTCACTCGGGCGGACCTCACTCCCCTCGGCGGGCTCCCACTGCTCTGAGCGAAGTCTAAGAGCTGTGTGGCCGGACCGTCGGGCCGCGGTCGGCGTGGCGCGCTTATCCTGAGACGCGTGCGAGGTGACGGAAACGGCTGGGTGGTGTCTCACGAGGGCACAATGCACTGGGGCCGCTACGGTGCCGCCGGACTGCTGCTGCGCGCACCCTTGAAGGACGGCACCACCGCGGTACTGCTACAGCACCGGGCCGAGTGGAGCCACCACGGCGATACCTGGGGGCTGCCCGGGGGTGCGCTGGACTCACACGAGACGCCCGAGGAGGCCGCCCTCCGCGAGGCTTACGAGGAGGCGGGCCTGGCACCCGAGCGCCTGCAGGTGCGGCACAGCGTCGTGACTGCCGAGGTGCGCGGTCCCGGCGACATGTACTGGAGCTACACCACGGTCGTCGCCGACGCACCGGAGACGCTGCCCACCGTGCCCAACCTGGAGAGCACCGCCCTGAGTTGGGTGGCCGTCGGCGAGGTGAGCCGGCTCAACCTGCATCCCGGGTTCGCGGCGAGTTGGACGCTGCTCAGCACAATGCTGTGACAGCGGCGCGCAACCGCCGTGCCGCCGCGCCGGGATCGTCGGCGCCGGTGATGGCGCGGACGACGACGATGCGCCGCGCCCCCGCCGCAAGCACCTCGCCCAGGCGCTCCTCGTCGATTCCGCCGATGGCGAACCATGGTTTGTCCGAACCGCCTGCGTCGGACCCTAGCTCGGAAACCGCCCGGACCAATTCAAGGCCGGGGGCCGGTCGGCCCGGCTTGGTGGGTGTGGGCCAGCACGGGCCCACGCAGTAGTAGTCGACGTCCTCGTCGCGTGCCCGGGCGGCCTCGCCGACCGCATGCGTGGACCGGCCGATCAGGGTCTGCGGCCCGACGATCTCGCGGGCCACTGGCAGCGGCAGGTCGTCCTGGCCGAGATGCAGGACGTCGGCACCGGCCGCACGGGCGATGTCGGCGCGGTCGTTGACGGCCAGCAGTGCGCCGTGGCGCCGGGCGGCGTCGGCCAGGATTTCCAGCGCCGCCAACTCACCGAGCGCCTCCAACGGGCCGAAGCGCGCCTCGCCGGGCGATCCCTTGTCCCGCAACTGGATGATGTCAACCCCACCGGCTAACGCGGCGTCGGCGAACTCGGCCAGATCGCCGCGCTCGCGCCGGGCGTCGGTGCACAGGTACAGCCGCGCCTGGCTAAGTCGAGAACGGGGTTCGTGCACACCGCGACGGTAGCGGCTAGCGTTGCAGGCAGACACGGGAGTCCTGGGAGCAGGGACTGAGAGTGGGCTTGCCAACAGCCCAGACCGTCACAACCTGATCCGGGTCATGCCGGCGAAGGAAGCGAAAGGAACCTCGGGAGTCATGTCGGGCGAATCGCTGGCCGTCATCGGGGGCGGCGTGATCGGCCTGTCGGTGGCCCGGCGGGCTGCCCTGGCCGGGCTGACGGTGCGGGTGCACTCCGATGACCGTCGTGGCGCCTCGTGGGTGGCCGGCGGCATGCTGGCCCCGCACAGCGAGGCCTGGCCGGGGGAGGAGCAGTTGCTCGCTATCGGCCTGGAGTCGTTGCAGCTGTGGCACGACAACGGCCCGACGGGCTTCCTGGACGGCCTGCCGGCTGAGGTGGTGACCGCAAGAGAATCTCTGGTCGTCGCTGTCGATCGGGCCGACGCCGCCGACCTGCGGACGGTCGGGGAGTGGCTGTCCACACAGGGGCATCCGGTGCAGCTGACCACTGCCGCCAGGGATCTCGAACCGCTTCTGGCCCAGGGTATCCGGCACGGTTTCCAGGCGGCCGATGAACTCGCGGTCGACAATCGCAGGCTTGTCGGGGCACTCGAGGCGCACTGCAACCGACTCGGAGTGCAGTGGGCCGGACCGGTACCGGGACTCGACGAGGCCCGCGCGGGGGTGGATACCGTGGTGGTTGCCAACGGGATCGACGCGCCCACGCTCCTGCCGGATCTGCCGGTCCGGCCGGTGAAGGGCGAGGTGCTGCGGCTGCGGTGGCGGCCCGGATGTATGCCGGTGCCGCAGCGGGTGATCCGGGCCCGTGTGCACGGCCGTGCGGTGTATCTGGTTCCGCGCGCCGACGGCGTGGTGGTCGGCGCTACCCAGTACGAGCACGGCCGCGACATCGCGCCGTCGGTGAGTGGGGTGCGGGAACTACTCGATGACGCCTGCGCGATCGTGCCCAGCCTCGGCGAGTACGAACTCGCCGAATGCGCGGCCGGATTGCGGCCGATGACCCCGGACAACTTGCCGATCGTCGGTCGGATCGACGAGCGGACCCTGGTGGCCGTCGGCCACGGCCGATCCGGTTTCCTGCTCGCGCCCTGGACGGCCGAACGGATCGTCGCCGAACTACGGGTTGGGGCGCCGGCATGACGGTCACGGTCACATGAGGGTCACGGTCAACGGGGAAGAACTCCAGGTCAAGGCGAACACCACGGTCGCGGAACTGCTGCGAGGCCTGGGGCTACCCGAGTGCGGGGTGGCGGTCGCGCTGAACTCGGCGGTGCTGCCGCGGTCGGAATGGGATTCGACCATGCCCGTCGGCGCCAGCCTCGAGGTGCTCACCGCGGTGCAAGGTGGCTGAACAGGTGAGCGCGGGCCTGACGATCGCCGGGCGCACCTTCGGCTCCCGGCTCATCCTCGGCACCGGCGGCGCCCCGAGCCTGCAGGTGCTCGAGGAGGCACTGGTGGCCTCGGGCACCGAGTTGACCACGGTGGCGATGCGCCGGGTCGACGCCGCGGGCGGCACCGGCGTGCTCGATCTGCTGGCCCGGCTGCAGATCACCCCGCTGCCCAACACCGCCGGCTGCCGCGGCGCCGCCGAGGCGGTGCTGACGGCTCAGCTGGCCCGGGAGGCGCTCGGCACCGACTGGGTCAAGCTCGAGGTCATCGCCGACGAGCGCACACTGCTGCCCGACGGTATCGAATTGGTCCGTGCCGCAGAGCAATTGGTGGACGACGGCTTCGTGGTCCTGCCCTATACCAACGACGATCCGGTCCTCGCCCGTCGACTCGAGGACGCCGGCTGCGCGGCGGTGATGCCGCTGGGTTCGCCCATCGGCACCGGGCTGGGCATCGCCAATCCACACAACATCGAGATGATCGTCGCCGCCGCCGGTGTGCCGGTGATCCTCGACGCCGGCATCGGCACCGCCAGCGACGCCGCCCTGGCGATGGAGTTGGGTTGCGATGCCGTGCTGCTCGCCACCGCGGTCACCCGCGCCGCGGACCCGCCGACAATGGCCGCCGCCATGTCGGCCGCCGTCACGGCCGGTCATCTGGCCCGCCACGCCGGGCGCATCCCGAAGCGGTTCTGGGCGCAGGCCTCAAGCCCGGCACCCGGCTAACGTGGGAACCGTGAGGCGCACCCACCGGACGGCCGTCGTGGCCATACTTGCCATCTCGATGCTTGGCTGCACCCGCTCCGCCGACACGGCGGTGCCGGTCGCCGAGGGCTGGCGCGCCGGCGTGAGCCCGGCGGCCGCGCAGTTCGCCGACGCCCTCCGCGGGCGGGTCACCACCGAGGCGATGATGGCGCATCTGAGCGAACTCCAGGACATCGCCGACGCCAACGGCGGCACCCGGGCCGCCGGAACCCCCGGCTACGACGCCAGTGTGGACTACGTCGCGCAGGTACTGCGCGGCAAGGGTTTCGAGGTGCAGACACCTGAGTTCACGACCCGGGTCTTCAGCGCCGAGAAGCCGGTGCTGACGGTCGGCGGCACCAGGGTCGATGCCAATGCGCTGGAATACACCGCCGGCACACCCGGTGTCAGCGGTCCCCTGGTCGCCGCTCCCGCTGATGAGACCCCGGGCTGCGTGGCGGCGGACTACAACGGCCTGCCGGTTAAGGGCGCGGTGATCCTGGTGGACCGCGGCAGCTGCCCGTTCACCGAAAAGCTTTCGGTGGCAGCCACACTCGGTGCCGTCGGGCTGGTCGTCGCTGACAATGTCGACGAGAAGAAGATGGGCGGCACCCTGGGTCAGACGAACGCCGCGACGATCCCGGTGGTCAGCGTGAGCAAGGCGGACGGAAAGCGGTTGCGCGCCGAACCCGGTCCGGTGACGCTGAAACTCGACGCCACCACCACCGACGTCAAGGCGCGCAGCGTCATCGCCCAGACCCGAACCGGCTCGACCCGGGACGTGGTGATGGTCGGAGCGCACCTCGACAGCGTGACGGAGGGTCCGGGCATTAACGACAACGGCTCCGGAGTGGCCGCGGTGCTCGAGACCGCGGTGCAACTCGGCAGTGAACCGGCCGCGCGGAATGCCGTGCGGTTCGGGTTCTGGGGCGCCGAGGAGATCGGCCTGGTGGGTTCCACGAAGTACCTTGAGTCGCTGGATCTCGACCAGCTCAGGGATATCGCGCTGTACCTGAACTTCGACATGATCGGCTCGCCCAACCCCGGGTACTTCACCTATGACGGCGATCAGTCGACGGCACCGGGTCCCGACGATGGCCCGCCCCGGGTTCCGGAGGGCTCGCCGGGCATCGAACGGGTCCTGGTCGAGTACCTCAGAGCGGCCGGGAAGACCGCCGAGGACACCTCCTTCGACGGCCGGTCGGACTACGACGGCTTCACCAAGGCCGGCATCCCGGCCGGGGGACTGTTCTCCGGTGCCGAAGAGGACATGACCGGCGATCAGGCCCGGCTGTGGGGCGGGACCGCCGACGAACCGTTCGACCCGAACTATCACCGCGACACCGACACCCTGGCCCAGGTGGACCGCACCGCGCAGGGGATCAACGGCGGCGGCGTGGCGTATGTGACCGGCATCTACGCCCAGGATCTCGGCGGCCGCAATGGAATGCCGGTCCGCGAAGACCGGACCCGGCACCTCCTCGCGCAGCCGTGAGGGCGCCCGGGCTGGCGCAGTTCGGCAACTACCGTCGGTCCTGGCTGCGCGGTGATCTGCTGGCCGGGATCACCGTGGCGGCCTATCTGGTGCCGCAGGCGATGGCCTATGCGACGGTGGCCGGTCTGCCGCCGGTGGCCGGGCTGTGGGCGGCACTGCTGCCGCTGGCGATCTACCCGATCCTGGGATCGTCGCGCTATCTCTCGGCCGGTCCGGAGTCGTCCACGGCCCTGATGACGGCAACCGCGTTGGCGCCGTTGGCCGTTGGCGACCCGGCCCGCTACGCGGTGCTGGCGGCGATGCTCGCCGCACTGGTGGGATTGGTGTGCCTGGTGGCCGGACTGGTCAGGCTCGGCTTTCTCGCCGACCTGCTGTC
>CAMCWJ010000129.1 GCA_945882475.1 Bifidobacterium breve | reverse complement strand
TGGTCGAGGCGGCCAAGCAGACCGCCAAGTCCGGTGCCACCGAGTTCTGCATCGTCGCGGCGGTCCGCGGGCCCGACGAACGCCTGCTGGCCCAAGTGGCCGCCGGCATCGAGGCGATCCGCAACGAGGTCGAGATCCACATCGCCTGCTCGCTGGGCATGCTGACCCAGGAGCAGGTGGATCGCCTCGCCGAAATGGGCGTGCACCGCTACAACCACAACCTCGAGACGGCACGGTCCTTCTTCACCAACGTCGTCACCACCCACACCTGGGAGGAGCGCCGGGACACCCTCGCGATGGTGCGCGAGGCCGGAATGGAGGTGTGCTGCGGCGGCATCCTCGGGATGGGCGAGACGCTGGAGCAGCGCGCCGAGTTCGCCGCCGAGCTCGCCGAACTCGACCCGCACGAGGTGCCGCTGAACTTCCTCAACCCGCGCCCCGGCACGCCGTTCGGGGACCTCGAGGTGATGCCGGCCGCCGAGGCGCTCAAGGCCGTCGCGGCATTCCGGCTTGCGTTGCCGCGCACCATGCTCCGGTTCGCCGGCGGCCGCGAGATCACCCTCGGTGACCTCGGCGCCAAGCGGGGCATCCTGGGTGGCATCAACGCGGTGATCGTCGGCAACTACCTGACCACGCTGGGCCGGCCCGCCGAGGCGGACCTGGAGTTGCTGAGCGATCTGCAGATGCCGATCAAGGCTCTCAACGCCAGCCTCTGATGACTGGGCTTCCGGCGCCGGTCGGCGCGGGCGTGTACGACGTCTACACCGGGGCAACGGTTGGCGATGTTGTCCCGCTCGCGGCGCGGTTGGGCCTGGAGCCACCGCGATACTGCGCCGAGTGCGGCCGGCGGATGATCGTTCAGGTGCGTCCCGATGGCTGGTGGGCGCAATGTTCCCGGCACGGCCGGGTGGACTCGAAGGATCTGGACATGCGGCGATGACCGGAATGTCGCGGACGGCTGCGGCAGCGACAGTTGTTGTCGCCCTAGCGATTTCAGGCGCGGCGCTGGGAGCGGTGTGGGCTGCGATCGCCCCGCCGATCCATACCATCACCGCGCTGAACCGGTCCGGTGAACGGGTGGATGGATTCCTCGGCCGGGAGGCCGACAACCTGTTCGTGGCGGCGGCCATGCTGATCGGTCTGCTCATCGCACTGGCAGTCATCTCGGCGGTACTGGTCTGGCAGTGGCGCCGCCACCGCGGCCCGGTACTGGCGACTGCATTGTGGGTCGGGCAGATCGGCGCCGGGGCCACCGCGGCCGGGGTTGGTGCGGCCCTCGCTCACCGGCGCTACGGCACGCCGGACCGCAGTGCACCGCTGAGCGCGGTGGACCGGGTGCACTACTTCACCGAGGCGCCGCCGGTTTTCCTGGGCCACAGCCCCTTTCAGATTGCCGTCACTCTGCTGCTGCCGGCTGCAACGGCGGCTCTGGTGTACGCGATCATGGCGGTGGCGGCACCGCGGGACGACTTGGGCGGCTGGCCGCCGGTCGAGAACCTGGGCGGCTGGCAACCGCGGGACGGAAGCGAGTTCGAACCGCTTCGGTTCTAGAGCGGACGGAATCCCACGCGTCCGCCGGTCACCACCCGCGCCGCAATCCCGCCGAGGCGCAGCATGCCCGCGTAGGTCACCGGGTTGAACAGCGTCGGCCACTTGGTGCGGATCAGGTTCGCGTCCAGCGGCCGCCCGGCGAAGCGGTCACCCAGCCAGCGCAGGGTCATCGGCGCCGACATCGGGTGCAGCAGCATGTGCTCGCTGAACATGTCCCGGTGGTAGGTGACCTGGGCGCCGCCGAGGGAGTAGAGCGCGGCGAGGTCGTCGATGTCGGACACCGCGATGATCGAATCGTGGACGGCCTGCACGATCAGCACCGGCGGCGTGGGAACGGTGCCGCCGAGCCGGATCGCCTCGAACACCTCCTGCACCTCCGGTGTCTGCAGCACCTCGGCCAGCGGTGGATGCACCAGCGAGTCCATGTCGGTCCGGAACATCCGAACCACGGCCTGCAACGTGGTCATCCGCTCGAGGCGCCGCAGCACCTCGCGGCCCTCCGTGGTGGCGTGCTCCTCGATCACCTTGTTCAGCCCGGGGTAACTCTTGGCCAGCGCGGAGACCACCAGCGCGGGCAGCGCCGCGAAGTTCGACCCATTGAGTCGATGGAAGGTATTGCCCAGATTGCCCACCGGCGATCCCAGCACAGCGCCGACGATGTTGATCTCGCCGGCGTAGTCGGCGTGCACCTCGGCCGCCCAGGCGCTGGCCAGCCCGCCGCCGGAGTAACCCCACAACCCCACCCGGCTGTCCCGGGCCAGACCGAACGCGTCGAAGTCGAGAGTTGCCCGCAGCCCGTCCAGCACCCGGTAGCCGGGCTCGTGCGGGGAGCCCCACACGCCGTCGGGGCCCTCGTGGTCGGGTACCGACACCACCCAGCCCTCGGCCAGCGCCGCGGCGATCAGCAGGTACTCGAACTGGGCCAGTGATCCCACCGCCCGGGCCCGCCTGCGCAGGGCGTAGGACGGAAAGCACCGCGACGAGACAGCGTCGATGGCGCACTGGTAGGACACCACATTGCGGACCTGCCCGGCGCGGTGCCCGGCCGGAACCAACACGGTGGTGACGGTTGCCTGCGGCTGGCCGTGCCGATCGGTGGTGCGGTATAGCAACTGGGTGGCGTTGACCCGCTGCGGGATCAGCCCGAGGAAGCCGAGTTCGACATCGCGGGACCGCAGCACCGTTCCGGGTGCCGCGTGCTGGAATCCCGACGGTGGCCGGTGAAAGGGGTCCACGTCCGGAAGCGCGGGCCGGGTGCGACGCCCGAGTTGCTCGTGCGGTGCCCGGCCGATCCATTCGGGGTTTGGCGCCCCGCTCGCGCTCGTCATTGGAAGTTCTTCATACCCTAAGAAGGGTCTAAGTAGCCAGCATTCCAACCCGGCGGGCGCAGCGCAGCGAATTCGTCGGTGACCCGCAATCGGGAGTCGGTGAAGCGGTACAGCGCGGCCGGCCGACCGCCACTGCGTCCCGGGTGGGCGGTGTTCCCGGTGGGGGTGATCACCCCGCGCCGTGCCAGCACTCGCTGCAGATTGGTGGTGTCGACCTGGTATCCCAGTGCGGCGCCGTAGATGCCACGCAGTGTCGACAGCGCGAATTCCTTTGGTGCCAGGGCGAATCCGAGATTGGTGTAGGACAACTTGGCGGCCAGTCTGGAGCGGGCGTAGGACACCATCGGCTCGTGGTCGAACGCCATCGGGGGTAAGTCGCTGACCGGGTGCCAGCGGGTGTCCGACGGCAGTTCCGGCGTTGCGGGGGAGGGCACCAGGCCCAGGAAGGTGGATGCGATGACGCGGGTGCCCGGCACCCGGTCGGGTTCGGAGAACACCGCAAGCTGTTCCAGGTGTGCGACCTCGCGCAGATCCACCTTCTCGGCGAGCTGGCGACGCACCGACGCGGTGAGGTCTTCGCCATCGCCGAGTTGCCCGCCGGGCAGTGACCATCTGCCGCGTTGCGGCGACAGGGCGCGTTGCCATAACAGCACGTCGAGGTCGGGTTTGCCGGAGGCCAGCGCGCGGACCTGGAATACGACGGCCAGCACCTCGTGTTCAGTGCTAGTATGACTCATGTTTTCGATTATAAGTCGAAAACCTCGGACGCAAGACAGGAGGCGGCGATGACCGTCGCTGATCGCACCGATTCCGTGCTGGCCGCCGGCATCGTGGACGGCCCCGGTGGCTACACCGGCGTGGTCGGCGACGCGCAATGGGCCGCCGAGATCCGCCGGCTGGCCACCCTGCGCGGCGCGACCATCCTGGCGCACAACTATCAGCTGCCCGCCATCCAGGACGTCGCCGACCACGTCGGCGACTCGCTGGCCCTGTCGCGAATCGCCGCCGAGGCGCCCGAGGACACCATCGTGTTCTGCGGTGTGCACTTCATGGCCGAGACCGCCAAGATCCTCAGCCCCGACAAGACCGTGCTGATCCCCGATCAGCGGGCCGGGTGCTCGCTGGCCGACTCGATCACCGCCGAGGACCTGGCGGCATGGAAGGACGAGTACCCCGACGCCGTGGTGGTGTCTTACGTCAACACCACCGCCGCGGTGAAGGCGCTCACCGACATCTGCTGCACCTCGTCGAACGCGGTCGAGGTGGTGGCGTCCATCCCGGCCGACCGCGATGTGCTGTTCTGTCCGGACCAGTTCCTCGGCGCACACGTCCGGCGACTGACCGGCCGGGCGAATCTGCACATCTGGGCCGGGGAGTGCCACGTCCACGCCGGCATCAACGGCGACGAACTCGCCGCCCAGGCCCGCAGCCACCCCGACGCCGAGCTGTACGTGCATCCCGAATGCGGTTGCGCCACATCGGCGTTGTATCTCGCCGGCGAAGGTGCCTTCCCGGAAGACCGGGTGAAGATCCTGTCCACCGGCGGCATGTTGGACGCTGCCCGCACCTCACACGCGACGCAGGTACTGGTGGCCACCGAGGTAGGCATGCTGCACCAATTGCGCAGGGCCGCACCGGCTATCGACTTCCAGGCTGTCAACGATCGTGCGTCGTGCAAGTACATGAAGATGATCACCCCCGCTGCGCTCCTGCGCTGCCTCATCGAGGGCGCCGACGAGGTCGACGTCGATCCCGAGATCGCCCGGCGGGCCCGGGCCAGCGTGCAGCGCATGATCGAGATCGGCTCCCCGGGTGGTGGCGAGTGACCCGCGCCTGCGGGGGTGACGCGGGCGTGGACTGGGAGCAACGCGCCGACGTCGTCGTGATCGGCACCGGTGTCGCCGGCCTGGCCGCCGCACTGGCCGCGCACCGCCGCGGTAGCCGCGCGGTGGTACTGAGCAAGGCCACCGAGACCGCCACCTTCTACGCCCAGGGCGGCATCGCCGTGGTGCTGCCCCACACCGACGACTCGATCGAGGCCCATGTCGCCGACACCCTGGCGGCCGGCGCCGGACTCTGTGACGAACACGCGGTGCGCTCGATCGTCACCGACGGCTACCAGGCGGTGGCCGACCTGATCGCCGACGGCGCCCGCTTCGACGAGAGTGCCCCCGGCCAGTGGGCACTGACCCGGGAGGGCGGCCATTCCCGTCGTCGGATCATGCACGCCGGCGGTGACGCAACGGGTGCGGAGGTGCAGCGTGCCCTCGACCACGCCGCGGCCACCCTCGACATCCGGCACAATCACGTCGCACTGGAGGTCCTGCACAACGGATCTTCCGTCACCGGAGTGCTGGTCGGTAACGCCGACGGCATCGGCGTGCTGCACACCTCCTCGGTGATCCTGGCCACCGGCGGACTCGGCCACCTTTACAGCGCCACCACCAACCCGGCCGGCTCGACCGGCGACGGAATTGCGCTGGCGCTGTGGGCCGGCGTGGACGTCACCGATATCGAGTTCATCCAGTTCCACCCCACCATGTTGTTCGACCGCAACGGATCCGGCCGTCGGCCGCTGATCACCGAGGCACTGCGCGGTGAGGGAGCGGTACTACTCGATGCCCGCGGAGAGTCGGTGATGGCCGGCGTGCACGCGATGGGTGATCTGGCCCCGCGCGATGTGGTGGCCGCGGCCATCGAAGCACGTATGCGCGACACCGGAGACGAATGCGTGTTTCTTGACGCCCGGTCCATCGAGCGGTTCGCCCAGCGTTTCCCGACCGTGACCGCGGCCTGCCACGATGCCGGTATCGACCCCACGAGCCAGCTGATTCCGGTGGTTCCCGGCGCGCACTACAGCTGTGGCGGGGTGAGCACCGACGTGCACGGCCGGACCGATCTGCCGGGCCTGTTCGCCGCCGGTGAGGTGGCCCGCACCGGCATGCACGGAGCCAACCGGCTGGCATCCAACAGTCTTCTGGAGGGTCTGGTAGTGGGTGCGCGTGCCGGCCGGGAGGCCGCCGCACATGCGCGAGAGTCCGGTGCGCCGATGGCGAAAGTGCAACCGGCCCAACGGGTTGCGCTCGACCGCGGCGATCTACAGCAGGCAATGACACGCTGGGCGTCGGTGGTCCGGGACGCGGACGGTCTCGATCTGCTCATCGATGAACTCGCCTGCGCCGTGCCGTGCACGATGGTGACCCGCGCCGACGTCGAGGACGTCGCGCTCACCATGTCGGCACGCGCCGTCGCCGCGGCCGCACTGGCCCGCACCGAGACTCGCGGCTGCCACCATCGCGGCGACTTCCCCGACACCGACCCGGCGCAGGCCGTTCCGGTACGCGTGCACGGCACCGCAGACGGTGGCGCCGCCATTGCGGAACCGGCCGTTCCAGTCGCGCGATGACATGGGCGCGCCGATGACACTGACACCAGACGAGCGAGCAGAGGCGCTCGTGACGATCCGCCGCGGCCTCGCCGAGGACCTGCGCTACGGACCCGACGTCACCACGATCGCGACGGTGCCCGCCGACGCCCGCACCGAGGCGGCTTTGGTGGCCCGCGAACCCGGTGTGGTCGCCGGGGTGGGCGTCGCGCTGATGGTGCTCGACGAGGTCCTCGGAGCCGACGGCTACCGGGTACTCGAGCAGGTGCCGGACGGAACGCACGTCGAGCAGGGCCAATCGCTGCTGCGCGTCGAGGGCCCCACCCGGGGACTGCTGACCGCCGAGCGCACCCTGCTCAACCTCCTCTGCCACCTTTCCGGCATCGCCACCGCCACCGCCGCCTGGGTGGCCGCCGTGGAGGGAACGAAGGCGCAGATCCGAGACACCCGCAAGACTCTGCCCGGGTTGCGTGTGTTGCAGAAGTACGCGGTACGCGTCGGTGGCGGTGCCAATCACCGGATGGGCCTCGGTGATGCCGCACTGATCAAGGACAACCATGTGGCCGCGGCGGGATCGGTGGTCGCCGCGTTGCGTGCGGTGCGTGCTGCCGCGCCCGATCTGCCGTGCGAGGTCGAGGTCGACACACTCGAGCAACTCGACGCCGTCCTCGGTGAGGATGTCGAGTTGATTCTGCTGGACAACTTCCCGGTGTGGCAGACCCAGATGGCGGTGCAACGCCGCGATGCCCGCGCCCCGCAGATACTGCTGGAGTCCTCAGGTGGGCTGTCCCTGGACACCGCCGGGCATTACGCCGGAACCGGCGTGGACTACCTGGCCGTCGGTGGGCTCACCCACTCGGTGCGGGTGCTCGATATCGGACTTGACCTCTAGGGGCCCGGATCGCCCAACGCCCGTTGAGTGAGGAACCACGCAGACAAACTGCGAGAAGGCCCCTGCGGGATTCCTCACTCAACGCGTGGTGGTGCCATCGGGCACACTGCGGGGTACCGGTCATACCGACATCACCGGCCTCGTCGCACGTGCGCAGCGTACGATTCTGGCTGATTAGCAAGCGTAAGCGGGAGAGAGGGAACCCGATGATGACCGACCGTGTGACGCGGTTCGCCCTCGCCGTGAGTGCCGCCGCACTGGCCGCCATGGCGGCCGTGAGCGCCTGTGCACCTGCCGCGAAAGAAGCCCCCGCGCCGACCAGCACACCGCCGGTTAACTCGAGTTCCCCGGTGCCCAGCGAGAAGGGGGTGGGCCCCGGTGGCCCGACCGCGTTCTCGCCGACGATCAACCCGGCACCGGTTCCGACCAACTGAGTAGGGCCTTATCCCTGGCCCCGAGACCCCGCATCGCCGATTCGATGCGCGATTGATTTTCGTATCCCTACCCCGATCAGGGACAATCGAACCGATGACCGCCTTCGCCATGCCCCGGATCGACCTGCGCGGCCGGACGCTGACCACCGCCCAGTTGCGCACCGCGCTGCCCCGGGGCGGGGTTGACGTCGACTCGGTGCTGCCGACGGTCCG
>CAMCWJ010000128.1 GCA_945882475.1 Bifidobacterium breve | reverse complement strand
GGCGCCCGTCAGAAATGACGGGCGCCGCTCTCGTTTGCTGCGTGCTAGAATCGGCACATACGCGCCCCCCGGATCACGGGTTTTCGCGCGCTGCTAGGAGACGGATCCGTGGAATCTGATGCGACGAAGTCGCGGCGTCGTGCGATGGTCAGGGCCGGTACCGCAGCATCCCTGGTGGTGTCTCTGGTCGGCGGGACGCTGGCCCTGCTGTTCTCCGGTGGACCTCAGCAGAGCACTACCGCGCTGAAGCCACTCCAACCGCCCGTCTCCGCCCCGGTTGTCGAACCGGAGCCTGCCCCATCGGCTGACGATCCATCAGGCCTGTCGATGTTCGGTCTCGGCGACAGCTCGGCGAGCGCCATCGCCGGTAGCGGCAGTTCGGTGAGTAGCACCTCAGACTCTTCCGGTGGCGCCGCTCAGTTCGGGTTCACCCCCAGCGCGTCCGCTGCACTGCCGCCACTGCCTCCACCGCCATCGGCGCAACTGCCGGACGCGTCGGCGTTTCCGGCGGGCCCGGCCTTCGACTGGAACGCTCTGTTAGCCCCGTTGGTTGCGGCACAAGCCAACGCTCAGGCGGCCAACGTCGCGGGATCCATCATTGGCGGTTCGGTGGGCATAGCGAACTCCGTCGCCCTGGTGCTGGGTGACCTCATCCTGTTCGCGGCGTACGCGAACAACGGGCAGCCCCTGTTGACGGCCCTGCAGAACACGCTCGCGGCGCCCGGCGCTGCCGCCGCCGGAACCGCTCTGTGGGGCAATATGGCGCCGGTGCCGGCCCTGCCCGACCTGAGCGGATTGTCCGCTGCTTTCGCCGCCGCTGCCGGCGCACCGCCGCTCGGCGTGCCGGCACCTCCTGCGCTGCCGCCGCTGCCGACTCCGGAGCAACTCGCCACAAGCTTGGCCGGGCTCAGTGCCCTCGGTGCGCTGCCTGCCCTGCCGCCGCTGCCTGCCCTGCCGCCGCTACCCGGCGCGCCGCAGTTGCCGCGGCCGGAGGAAGTAGTCGGCGGAATCGTGGGCGGCGCCGTTGCGATCGGAGTGGGCGGGGCCATCCTTGGCACGCTCTTCCCGCCACCCAGCATCACCCGGATGCTGGGAATGCCGTTCTAGGCATGTCGGCTTTCCGGTGGATGCCGGGGCACTGAAACACGTTCCAGTTTTCTTGCTAGCCTGACGCGGGGCTTGAGGAGAGGACTGTTGATGGGCGATCTTGAGGGACGAGTCGCATTCGTCACCGGAGCCGCGCGCGGCCAGGGCCGCGCCTACGCGGTGCGACTGGCGCGTGAGGGTGCGGATGTCATCGTCAGTGATATCTGCGCTCCGGTCTCCGACACGATTCCCTACGTCGCATCCACCTCAGAGGATCTGGCCGAGACCGTACGACTCATTGAGTCCGAGGGCCGCAAGGCGTTGGCGCGGGAGGTCGACATCCGCGACGACGCCGCGGTGCGTGGGCTGGTCGCCGACGGTATCGAGCAGTTCGGTCGGCTCGACGTTCTGGTGGCCAACGCCGGTGTCCTGAGTTGGGGCAGGGTATGGGAACTCACCGATGACCAGTGGAACGCCGTCATCGACACCAACCTCACCGGCACCTGGCGCACCCTGCGGGCGGTCATCCCGGCGATGATCGAGGCGGGCAACGGAGGTTCGATCATCATCGTCAGCTCGGCGGGCGGTCTGAAGGCCACGCCCGGCAACGGGCATTACGCGGCATCCAAGTACGGACTAACCTCGTTGACGAACACGTTGGCGCTTGAGTTGGGGGAGTACAGCATTCGGGTCAACTCGATCCACCCGTACTCGATCGCCACCCCGATGATTGAGAACGACTCCATGATGACGATCCTCGGTGCTCACCCGAGCTACCTCAACAGTTACGCGCCGATGCCGTATCAACCATTGGCCAAGGGATCGAAGGCCAAGCGGAATGACTTCATGTCCGCCGAGGAGGCTGCCGAGGTGGTGGTCTGGCTCGCCGGGGACAACTCCAGCGTGTTGTCGGGCTCGCAGATTTCCGTTGACCGCGGAGTCATGAAGTACTAGCTGTGATGTCTCGCTAGCCCGGCAGCACCAGCACCGGAACCGGGCTGTGCCGCAGGATCTTTGCGCCACGCGAGCCGAGGAAAACCCGCGCGACGTCCCCGCGTGGCGAGGTGCCCAACGCGAGGATCTCGCCGTCCTGCCATTCGGCGTCGTCGAGTGCCTGATCCCAGCCGTTCCCGCTGACCACCTGCAACGTCACGTCCTCACCCACCACGCCGTCGGTGCGCAACCGGGCGAGCATCGCACCGGCCTGGGTCTCCCACGCGGCCAGGATGCTGTCCTCGGCGTGCAGGCCGACCTCCGGCGGGTACATGGTGCGGCCGCGCACGGCGAACGTGATGACCCGCAGTGGCACCGCCAGCCGAGCGGCCAGTGCGGTGATCCGCCGAACCACGTCCACCGACTCCGGCGTGCCGGGATAGCCACAGGTGATCCGGGTGAGCACCCCGGTACGTGGTTCGCGGTACCCGCGAGGCGCGATCGCCAACGGCGCGGGGCAGGAGTGCAGCAACCTGTCGGCGGTCGATCCGACCACCACCTGGCCGAACTGTCCGTTGGCTGAGGACCCCAGCACCAGCAGATCGGCTCCGACTTCGGAGACCACTTCGATCAGACCGCCGGAGACCGACCGGTGCGCGTGGCTGTGGTAGCGCACGTCGAGACGATCGGGCAGCCCGTCCAGATAGCGGGCCGCCTCCCGGGCCGAGTCGGCCGCCAGTTGGTCGGCCCATGCGGCGTATTCGGCGTCGACCCGGGCCGGCGATGGAGTGGTCCACGGCTTGGGCACGATGGTCGCCACGGTCAGGGTGGTGTTTAGGGTTCGCGCCGCACCGATCGCCAGGTTCAGTGGTGCGGCCCCACTCTTTCCGGCCAGGTAGCCGACGACGACGGTCATGGGGTGTCCCCGGCGGTGACCTTTGGTGCGGAGACGTTGTTGAGCGCACTGTGGTGGCGGCCCCAGAGGAAGTAGAACGTCAGCACCACCGCGACCCAGGCCGCGAAGGCCAGCCAGGTATACCAGTGCAGGCTGGCCAGGATGTACAGGCAGGCCAACACCGACAGCACCGGGGTGACCGGATAGCCGGGAACCTTGAATCCGCGCGGCAGGTCAGGTTCGCGGCGCCGCAGGATGATGACGGCGACCGAGACGGTGATGAACGCCACCAGCGTGCCGATGGACACCATGTCGGCGAGCTTGTCCAGCGGGACCAGACCGGCCAGCAGGCCGACCACCGTAGCGACGATGACGGTGTTGTTGACCGGAGTCATGGTGCGCGGATTGACTTTGGCGAACATCGACGGCAGCAGACCGTCACGGCCGATCGCGAACAGGATCCGGGTCGAGCCGTACAGCGTCACCAGGGTCACCGAGAAGATCGAGATGACCGCTCCCACGGCCAGCACCGTGCCCCAGTAGTTGGATCCGGTGACATTGTCGAGAATCGTTGCCAGGCCTGCCTTCTGGCCTTCGAATTCGGTCCAGTCCTGGGCGCCCAGTGCGGCGAAGGTGACCAGGATGTACACCCCGGTGACGGTGAGTAGTGCGGCGATCAGCGCCCGCGGCATGGTTCGCTGTGGATCCTTGACCTCGTCGCCGGCCGTCGACACCGCATCAAGGCCGATATAGGAGAAGAAGATGGTGCCGGCCGCCGCGCTGATGCCGGCCGCACCGAAGGGCGCAAAGCTCGCGAACCGGTCGGTACTGAATGCCGAGAACGCGATCACGGCGAACATCACCAGTACGCCAAGCTTGATGATCACCATGACGGTGTTGACCGCGGCCGACTCACTGGCCCCGCGGACCAGCAACAGCGCACACAGGGCCACCAGAACAGCCGCGGGAACATTGAAAACACCTGGCGTGGAATCCCAGGGTGCCGCCGAAAGAGCCTGCGGCAGCGAGTATCCCAGGAAGTTATCCAGGAGTTTGTTCACATACTGGCTCCAGCCGACGGAGACTGCTGCGGTGGAAACCACATACTCCAGAAGCAGGCAGGCCGCCACGCCCATTGCCACCACCTCGCCGAGCGTGGTGTAGGCGTAGGAGTACGTCGACCCCGATACCGGCACCGCCGAGGCCAGCTCGGCGTAACAGATCGCCGCGAGTCCGGCTGCGATGCCGGCGATGATGAACGAGACGATCACACCCGGCCCGGCCTGCGGCACCGCTTCGGACAGTACGAAGAAGATGCCGGTGCCGACCGTGGAGCCGATACCGAACATCGCCAACTGGAAGGTGCCGATCGAGCGTTTGAGGTTCGGCGAGGCGCCGTGGGCGACGGGAGCGTTGATCAGCGGCCGTCTTCGCAACATCTGTTCGGTCAGCCGCAGGGGAGGGGCCGTCATCTGTGCCTCCTGAGTAGGCGAATTGGGGAGATTATGCCTGCCCCGGCCGTGCCGTACCTGCCAGTTGTCGTGTACAAACACTTCGTGGGTATCGGAGACGACGGGAACGGCGGCCGGAACGGGATCGTCATCGTCGGTGGTGGACTGGCCGCTGTCCGGACCGCCGAACAACTGCGCAAGTCCTCCTATGCCGGGCCGATCACGCTGGTCAGCGACGAGGAGCAGCTGCCCTACGACCGGCCTCCGCTGTCCAAGGACGTGCTGCACGATCGCAACAAGAGCCACGTTGACATTGCGCTCAAGCCGGCGGAGTTCTACACCGAGAACGACATCACGCTGCGCCTGGGCAGTGCAGCGCAATCGGTGGACACCGCTGCGCGGACCGTCACCCTCGCCGACGGGACCGCACTGGGCTTCGACGAACTCGTCATCGCAATCGGACTGGTACCCAAGCGCATTCCCTCATTTCCCGACCTGGCCGGCATCTGGGTGCTGCGATCGCTGGAGGACGCCCTGGCCTTGCGGGAACACGCCACCTCCGCGCGGCGGGCGGTGATCATCGGAGCCGGATTCATCGGCTGCGAGACCGCTGCAAGCCTGCGCAAGCTCGGCGTCGAGGTGGTGCTCGTCGAACCGCAGCCCACTCCCCTGGCGACGGTCCTCGGCGAGCAGATCGGGGCTCTGGTGGCCCGACTGCACCGAACCGAGGGCGTCGACGTGCGCACCGGTGTCGGAGTGGCCGAGGTGCGCGGGGATGCCGGCGGTCATGTTGCCTCCGTTGAGCTCAGTGACGGCACCGTGCTGGACGCCGACCTGGTGGTCATCGGCATCGGGTCGCGGCCGGCCACCGATTGGCTGGCGGGCAGCGGAATCGACCTCGCCGACTCCGACAAGGGCGTGCTCTGCGATGAGGTGGGCCGAACCAGCGCCGCGCACGTCTGGGCGCTCGGCGACGTCGCATCCTGGCGGGACTCCGCCGGACACCAGTCCCGCAGCGAACACTGGAGCAATGTCGCCGAACAGGCCCGGGTGATGGTGCCGGTGATGCTGGGACTTGAACCCCCGGAAGTTGTTGTGGTGCCGTACTTCTGGAGCGATCAGTACGACGTGAAGATCCAGTGTCTCGGCGAACCGGAGGCCGGCGACGTCGTACACCTCGTTGCCGACGACGGCCGGAAGTTCCTCGCGTACTACGAACGCGACGGGGTGCTGTCCGGTGTGGTCGGCGGCGGTATGCCCGGCAAGGTGATGAAGGCGCGGGCCAAGATCGCCGCCGGAGCGCCGATCACCGACGTCCTGGATTAGGTCAGGCCGGCGGCGGCCGCATCCCAACTTCTGACCTCGGTGAGGGTGTCGAAGGCATCGCCGAGGGCCTCCTGCAGCGACACGTCCTCGTGCGACAGCCAGTACTCGTAGGCAGACAGCGCCACCCCGAGCATCAGCCAGGCCATGGTCTGGGGCACCAGATCACCGGCCCCGGCCCCCGTGCGGCGTGCCACGAAGTCGGCCACCACCGCGCGCCACCCGGCGTACATCGTCATCGAATAGGCCTGCAGTTCTGGGGTCTGCAGGATCACCTGCATGCGCTGGCGATGCTGAGGGGTCGACACGTCGTCGGTGGTGTTGAAGTCCAGCAGGGCGGTGCGCAACGCAATCCCGATCGGCACCGCGGGATCGGCATCGTCGAGCACCGCGGCGAAGTTGCGCAGATGGGCATCGAAGTCACCCCAGGGAATGGCGCTCTTGGAGGGGTAGTACCGGAACAGCGTGCGCCGGGCGATCCCGGCGGCCAGCGCCACATCGTCCACGCTGACCTCGCTGAAGCCGTAGGTGGCGAACAGGTCGAGGGCGATGTCGGCGATGTGGTCCTGGGTGGTGGATCGGCGTCGGCCCACCGCGCCCCGACTGCTTCCCTTCGCCAAAACCCCAAACCCCTTCGTTTTCGGCACCTGATGCCATATTATGGCGTTTCACGACTTCAGGTGATTGAAAAGATGATTCAAACCGAAAGGACAGGCGCTATGGAGCCGAATCAGAACGACGCCGGAAATGCTCCGGAATTGGTGACCGAGGCCCTGGTCGAAGAGGTCTCCATCGACGGGATGTGCGGGGTCTACTGACCGTGCCCGCCCACGCGTTGGGCGCCGATCGTGCGGGGCCGCCGACCTTCGATCCGTCGTTGCGCTGGCGACTGCACCCTTCGGTGGCGGTCCGGCCCGAATCGTTCGGCGCACTGCTCTACCACTTCGGCACCCGCAAGCTGTCGTTCCTCAAGAACCGCACCCTCCTGACCGTCGTCGAGTCGCTGGGGGAGCACCCCGATGTGTCCTCGGCACTGGTGGCCGCCGGGGTGGACCGCGAACAGCAAGGCCCCTACCTGCACGCCCTCGGTGTGCTGGCAGGCTCAAACATGGTGATATGTGAGGATTCCCGATGACATCCGTGGCACCGGTACCCCGGCTGATCGAACAGTTCGAGCGCGGCTTGGACGCGCCGATCTGTCTTACCTGGGAGCTGACTTACGCGTGCAACCTGGCCTGCGTGCACTGCCTGTCCTCATCGGGAAAACGCGACCCCCGGGAACTGTCGACCGCGCAGTGCAAGGCCATCATCGACGAACTTGAGCGCATGCAGGTGTTCTACGTCAACATCGGCGGCGGTGAGCCCACCGTGCGGCCGGACTTCTGGGAACTCGTCGACTACGCCACCGCGCATCACGTCGGAGTCAAGTTCTCCACCAACGGAGTTCGCATCACCGCCGACGTTGCCCAGCGACTGGCGGCCAGCGACTACGTCGACGTCCAGATCTCCCTGGACGGCGCCACCGCCGAGGTCAACGACGCGGTGCGCGGACCCGGATCGTTCGATATGGCGATCCGCGCGCTGGAGAACCTGGCCGCCGCGGGCTTCGCGGACGCCAAGATTTCGGTCGTTGTCACCCGCCACAACGTCGGTCAACTCGACGACTTCAAGGAACTCGCCGACCGTTACGGCGCGACCCTGCGGATCACCCGCCTTCGGCCGTCGGGCCGCGGCGCCGACGTGTGGGATGAGTTGCACCCCACCGCCGCCCAACAGGTCGAGCTGTACAACTGGCTCGTCGCCAAGGGCGATCGGGTGCTGACCGGCGATTCCGTCTTCCACCTGTCCGGCCTGGGCGAGCCCGGTGCGCTGGCCGGGCTGAACATGTGCGGAGCCGGCCGGGTGGTGTGCCTGATCGACCCGATCGGCGACGTGTACGCCTGCCCGTTCGCTATCCACGAGCGCTTCCTTGCCGGAAACATCCTGTCCGACAATGGTTGTGGCGAGCCTCGAGGCTTTGACGACGTCTGGAAGAACTCGGCGCTGTTCAACGAATTGCGCGAACCGCAATCGGCCGGCGCCTGCGGGAGTTGCGGTCACTACGACGCCTGCCGGGGTGGTTGCATGG
>CAMCWJ010000127.1 GCA_945882475.1 Bifidobacterium breve | reverse complement strand
GGCCGTCAGGAAGATCACGGCGATAATGTCCTGCATCACCAGGATGCCGACGGCGACGCGGCCGTAAAGCGCGTGCGATTCGCCCCGCTCCTCGAGGACTTTGACCACAAAAACCGTGCTGGAGAACGACATCGCGAAGGCGAGCAGAGCGATCGTCTGCATGCCCTGCCCAGCCAGCATGGCCACCCCGGCCACGGCGGCAAGCCACATGACAATGCTTCCGAGAATGACGCTGCCCACCATGTGCGCCGATGTGGTCAACCACACCTCACGACGGAGCAGGATGCGAACGTCCAGTTTCAGCCCGATCGCGAAGAGCAACAATGTGACGCCCAGGTGCGCCATCATGTCCAGCTGGGGTAGTTCCGCCACGTCGAGGGCGTTGATGACGAATCCCGCCGCCAGAAATCCGACCAGCGGGGGTAGCCGCACCGCCATGGCGAGGCCGCCGAGACCGAATGTGATGACGAGATAGATAGCGACAACTGTCATCGGCGGTCCCCCTGGTCCAACGCGATCGATTCCCGTTGCGTCCCGAAGAGTGCCGGTCCGACGACAAGCCATCTCTGACGATGAGAAGGGCTGCAAAAATACTTTTGAACTGCAACGATGGAGCCGCCTAGGAGAATCGAACTCCTGACCTATTCATTACGAGTGAATTGCTCTACCGACTGAGCTAAGGCGGCGCAGCCCGGCTAAGGACCGAAGCGTGAGTCTACTCCCCGGACCGCAATGCCTGACCCATGGTGGCGACCATGGCGTCGATGGCGAATTTGGGCTTGACGTTCATCGCCAGCGCCTCCCGGCAGGCCAGCACCGCTTCGATGCAGCGCAACAGCCGATCCGGGGAGGCGTGTCTGGCCAGGGCGGCCACCCGGTCAGTCATGTCGGGGTGGTTGGCCGTGACGGCGTCGGCACCTCCGGCCACCATCAGAGCATCGCGGAAATAGGTGGCTAAGTCCATCAGGGCACGATCGAGGGCGTCACGCGAGGCGCGGGTCCGGCGCGACTTCTGGCGTCTCTCAAGATCATTGATCGCACCCGTCGATCCGCGGAGGGCGCCGGCCGTTCCCTTCCCCGTTCCGCCTGCCCCCAATGCGGTCCGCAGTTCCTCGGATTCGACTTCGTCGCGTTCGACGTTGAGAGTTCGCGACTCGGCCTCCGCGCTCGCGACCAATTCCTCCACGGCGGCGTAGGCGCGCGACGGAGTCGCTGCGTCGCGGGGCAGGCCCAGTGCCTTGGCGCGGCGGTCTCGTGCCTCGGGGTCAGTCGCCAGGCGGCGGGCCCGGCCGACGTGGCCGCCACTGACCGCCGCCGCCCACTGGGCCTGCTCGGCGGAGATGCCATCACCGTCGAGCAGAACCTGGGCGATCGCCGCCGCACTCGGGGTCACCAGCGCCACGTGCCGGCAGCGTGAACGAAGTGTGATCGCGATGTCATCCGGGTCGACGGAGGGGGCGCACAGCAGGAGAACCGTCAGGGGCGGGGGTTCTTCGACGATTTTCAACAGTGCGTTGCCGGCGCGCTCGCCTAGCCGGTCGGCATCCTCGACGACGACGATCTGGAATCGGCCGGTGCTCGGCCGTCGCGACGCCGTCGCCACGATGGCCCGGGTCTCGTCGACCTTGATCGACAGTCCCTCGGGAACGATCCGGTGAACGTCGGCATGGGTGCCGGCCATCGTTGTGGTGCACGCCCGGCACTGCCCGCAACCGGGGGTGCCGTCGGAGGTGCACTGCAGCGCCGCGGCAAAGCACAGGGCGGCGATCGAGCGGCCGGAGCCAGGTGGGCCGGTGATCAGCCACGCGTGTGTCATGGCCCCGGGGAGGGACTCGCCGTGACTTCCGTCACCCCGCGCCGCCATCGCGGCAGCCACCAACTCGGCCTGAACTGCGCTCTGGCCGACCAGCCGTGTGAACACCCCGGACATCGTTCACAAACACTAGTGCGCGGGCCCGACACCAGCACGTCGCGCCCCACTGCCGGGGGTTCGGATGGCCCGCCTGCCCGTTACGGTGGGTTGGTGGGCAGCGCACCGGCGGACAACGGGCGGATCGGCGGCTTCACCCGCTGGGTGGCCCGAACGCCGTGGCCGGTGTTCACCCTGGGCATGCTGCAGGGCGACATCGTCGGTGCGCTTCTGGTGCTGGGGTTCCTGCGATTCGGCCTGCCGCCCACCGACCGGTTCCAACTTCAGGATCTGCCCGCGACGAACCTGGCGATCCTGTTGGGGTACATCGTCGTCTCGTTCATCATCGCCGCCTGCGTCACCCTCACCCTGCTTGCGCCCGTACTGCGTTGGCAGCGTCGTGCGTCGTCGCTGGCCGGGGAGGATCCGGCCGTCACCGAGAAAGCGCGTCTGAGGGCCCTGCGCATGCCCACCTACCGCTCAGCGATCACGATCACCAACTGGTTGCTCGGGACGGTTGTTTTCATCATCGTGAGTTGGCCGGTCGCCAGCCGGGCGACGCCGGTCATCGCGGTTGCGACGCTGCTCGGTGCCACCGCAACGACCATCATCGGCTACCTGCAAGCCGAACGGGTGCTGCGGCCGGTTGCCGTCGAGGCACTTCGCGGCGGTGTTCCGGAGAATTTCCGCAGCCGCGGTGTGGTGCTGCGGCTTGTCCTGACCTGGCTGCTGTCCACCGGTGTGCCGCTGCTGGTGATCGTGCTGTCCATCGTCACCAACAAGTTCTCCCTGTTGCGCACTCCCACCGACGGCTACCTCACCCCCATCCTGCTGATGGCATTGGCCGCCCTGGCGATCGGACTGGCCGCCAACATCCTGGCCGCCATGTCGATCGCCGATCCTCTGCGGCAGCTGCGGTGGGCGCTGGGCGAAGTGCAACGCGGAAACTACAACGCGCACATGCAGATCTACGACGCCAGCGAGCTGGGCCTGCTGCAGTCGGGCTTCAACGACATGGTCCGCGAACTCAGCGAACGCCAGCGACTGCGCGACCTCTTCGGCCGGTACGTCGGCGAGGACGTGGCGCGGCGAGCGCTGGAACGCGGTGCCGAACTCGGTGGCCAGGAGCGCGACGTCGCGGTGTTGTTCGTCGACCTGGTGGGCTCGACCCAACTTGCGGTCACCCGGGGGCCGGGCGAGGTCGTCAAAGTGCTCAACGAATTCTTCAATGTCGTCGTCGACACCGTCCAGAAGCACGGTGGTTTCGTCAACAAGTTCCAGGGCGACGCTGCGCTGTGCATCTTCGGTGTGCCGATCGAGCACCCGGATGCCTCGGGTGCGGCACTTGCCGCCGCGCGGGAGTTGCATGACGAACTGCTGAACGTGCTGGGCCAGAACGACTTCGGGATCGGAGTGTCGGCAGGCCGGGCGATCGCCGGGCACATCGGCGCCCAGGCGAGGTTCGAGTACACGGTGATCGGAGATCCGGTCAACGAGGCGGCGCGCCTGACCGAACTGGCCAAGTTCGAACCGGGTCACGTGCTGGCCTCGGCTGTTGCGGTCGCCGGGGCACCCGATGCCGAAGCCCTCGGTTGGGAGGTCGGTGAGATCAAGGAACTTCGCGGGCGAAGCACGCCCACCCAGTTGGCGCGCCCGCTCTATCTGGCCGTCCCCGACGGCCTAAAGAATTCCGCCGGCGCGGTCGCGCCCTAGAGACTCCTGGCTAGGCCTTCTTGGCCGGGGCCTTCTTGCGGACGGCCTTCTTGGCGGGAGCTTTCTTGGCGGCAACCTTCTTGACGATGCGCTTCACCGGGCCGCGGGCGCGGCGGTCGGCAAGCAGTTCTGATGCGCGTTCGTCGGTGATGGACGCAACGTCATCGCCCTTGCGCAGGCTCGCATTCGTCTCACCGTCGGTGACGTACGGCCCGAACCGGCCGTCCTTGATCACCATCGGCTTACCCGTCGCCGAGTCGGCGCCGAGTTCACGCAACGGCGGGGTCGCGGCACCTTGGCGGCCACGGCGCTTGGGTTCAGCGTAGATCTTCAGCGCCTCCTCGAGACTGATCTCGAAGATCTGGTCGTCGGTGGCAAGTGAGCGAGAGTCGGTGCCGCGCTTGAGATACGGCCCGTAACGGCCGTTCTGGGCGGTGATCTCCTCACCGTTTTGCGGATCCACTCCGACGATCCGCGGCAGCGACAGGAGCTTCAACGCATCGTCAAGTGTCACCGTCTGCAGATCCATCGACCGGAACAGGGACCCGGTTCGCGGCTTGGGGCCGGTGGGCTTCTTTCCCTTCTTCGCGGTGACACCGTCCTCGTCGTCCGGTGGCGGTGGAAGCACCTCGGTGACATACGGCCCGTATCGGCCGTCGCGCGCGACGATCTCATGCCCGGTCTCCGGGTCCACCCCCAGCGGCCGGCCTTCTTGCGGTGTGGCGAAAAGGGTTTCGGCCAGTTCCAGGGTCAGCTCGTCGGGAGTGATGTCCTCACTGAGGTTGGCTCGCTGCGGGGCGGGCTCGCCGTCATCACCGGTGACCATGCGCTCCAGGTAGGCCCCGTTCTTTCCCACCCGCACGTAGACGAGCCGACCCTCGGCGTCGTCGAACAACGGGATCGAGTTGACCCCGCGGGCATCGATGCCCTCCAGGTTCACCCCGACCAGTTTCTTGAGCCCACCCGCACGGGCGATGGAATGCGGCACGCCGTGTTCGCCACCGAAGTAGAAATTGTTCAACCAGTTCGTGCGGTGCTCGTGTCCGGAAGCGATCTCGTCGAGTTCGTCTTCCATCGCAGCGGTGAAATCGAAGTCGACGAGCCGACTGAAGTGCTGTTCGAGCAGACCGGTCACCGCGAAGGCCACCCATGTCGGCACCAGCGCGCTGCCCTTCTTCACCACGTATCCGCGGTCCTGAATGGTCTTGATGATCGAGGAATACGTTGAGGGACGGCCGATTCCGAGGTCCTCGAGCGCCTTGATCAACGACGCCTCGGTGTAGCGCGCCGGCGGATTGGTGCTGTGGCCGTCGGCGGTCAGCGAGACGGCGTCGACCCGCTGGCCCTGCCGCAACTGCGGAAGCCGGCGCTCGGCGTCGTCGGCCTCGCCACCGGCGAGCTCGTCGACGGTCTCGACGTAGGCCTTGAGGAAACCCGGGAAGGTGATGGTGCGCCCGCTGGCGGTCAGGGTCGCCTGGCGCCCGTCCGAGGAGTCGCCGGTGATGCGCAGACTCAGCGTGGTCCCGCGGGCATCGGCCATCTGTGAGGCGACGGTGCGCTGCCAGATCAGCTCGTAGAGCCGGAACCCGTCGGCATCGAGTTCGGCGTGCAGCGCGCCGGGGGTGGCGAACGTCTCGCCGGCCGGCCGGATGGCCTCGTGTGCCTCCTGGGCGTTCTTGACCTTGCGGTCGTACTGCCGTGGCGATGGATGGACGTACTCCTCGCCGTAGAGCTGGCGGGCCTGGTTCCGGGCGGCGTTGATGGCCGACTGCGACAGCGTGGTCGAGTCGGTGCGCATATAGGTGATGTAGCCGTTCTCGTAAAGCCGTTGGGCGACGCTCATGGTCCGCTCCGCACTGAACCGGAGCTTGCGGCCGGCCTCCTGCTGCAGCGTCGAGGTCATGAACGGCGGGTACGGGCGCCGGGTGTAAGGCTTCTCCTCCACCGCCGCGACCGACAGCGCGGCACCGCGCAGACCGGTCGCCAGCGACCCGGCCTCCGCCTGGCCGAGCACGAGCACCTCATCGGGCTTGCGGACCACCCCGAGCGAGTCGAAGTCGCGTCCGGTGGCCACCCGCTTGCCGTCGACGGCGACCAGCCGGGCGTTGAACCGGGGCGGGCTGGCACCGGGATCGGACACGCTGGCGTCCAACTCGGCCAGCACGTCCCAGTAGGAGGCGCTGCGGAAGGCCATCCGCTCCCGCTCCCGCTGCACGATGATGCGGGTCGCGACGGACTGCACCCGGCCGGCCGAGAGCCTCGGGGCGACCTTCTTCCACAGCACCGGGCTGACCTCGTAGCCGTAGAGACGGTCCAGGATGCGCCGGGTCTCCTGCGCATCGACCAGATCGGTGTCCAGATCGCGGGGATGATCGGCGGCGGCGCGGATAGCCGACTCGGTGATTTCGTGGAAGACCATCCGACGCACCGGGACGGTGGGCTTCAGGGTCTCCAGCAGATGCCAGGCGATCGCCTCGCCCTCGCGGTCACCGTCGGTGGCGAGATAGAGCTCGTCGACTCCTTTGAGCAGGCTCTTGAGTTCGGTGACGGTGCTTTTCTTTTCGGGACTGATGACATAGAGCGGCTCGAAGTCGGCGTCGACGTTGACACCGAGGCGCGCCCAGGGCTCCGCCTTATATTTGGCCGGCACGTCGGCCGCCGCCCGGGGCAGGTCCCGGATGTGGCCCCGGGAGGACTCCACGATGTAGTTCGGCCCTAGGTAGCCGGCAATTTTGCGGGCTTTGGTAGGCGACTCGACGATGACAAGACGCCGAACGCTGCCGGAGTTGCGGTTTCCGCTTGCGCGGTCGTCGTCAGCCAAGTGCCCCTGTTCTCCACTTCTGAGTCTCGCCCCACCGGTGCCCCCCACTGTGCGGGCATCCCACAATTTGGCACCCACGGACCGGCGGATGCAAACCGACTCCCCGAAGCGGGGCGCTCAGATCCGCGGCCACATCGCCAACGCCTCGGCTCCATCGGGGGCCTCCCCGACATTCTCCGCCAGCCGCGAGAGCCGTCGGCGGCCGGTGATCCGAAGCGCCGGCCGGGCGCCGCGGGTTCCGATCAGGGTCGGCGCTATACCCACCCTCATCAGGGCAGATGCCAACGACGAGTGCGTATCGGGAGCATGCGGGTCCAAGCCCAGCAGGTAGCGGTCGTCCTCCGGCACCCCGCCCGCCAGCACCCATGCCCGCAGTTCCCGGGAGCCGGGCAGCCACTCTGCCGGCACGGTCTTGACCGCCCCGCGGGTCCAGTCGGAGGCGATGCCCACCAACCGGGCGTCGACGGCGGTTCGCACCAGCGGCGAGTCCTCCTCGGTCCGGGTGATCTCCGCGGCCAGGCCCGCGGCGGTGATCATCTCGGCCAGCGCGGTCGCCCGCCACCCGGCATCCACCACCACCGAGAGCCGCGCGCCGGCGCCCACCTTCACCACCTGGCCGGACGCTGCCAGCACCCCGGTGAGGTCGGCAACCGCGGGCGGCACCGACTCGGCCGAGAAGAAGGACAGCTGGCTCACGGTTCGACAGTAGGGCAGTCGCAGGGGTGCGCGGCCCCCGCGAGCCTTAGCCGGTCGCGCCGCACAACTGAAAACACCCCCGCGATGCCCGATGACGGGACCGCGGGGGTGCTTGTCAATCCGGATTCAGACGGCGCGAACGCCGGTGGCCTGCGGCCCCTTGGGGCTCTGTCCCACCTCGAACTCGACCCGCTGGTTCTCCTCCAGGGTGCGGAAGCCCGACCCCTGGATTTCCGTGTAGTGGACGAACACATCGGCGGAGCCGTCCTCCGGGGCGATGAAGCCGAAGCCCTTCTCCGCGTTGAACCACTTCACAGTTCCCTGTGGCATCTTTCGTACTTTCCTTCTCTTACTACGGGAGCGGTCCGCCGATGTTTCGGCAGCCGGGCCAGTTCCGACCGCCATACCTTCGTAGAGTTGTCGGAACTCTCCCGACATGCAGACCCTCGCAGGAACCGCGACCGCAACGTCGATCCTGCGATTGTGGAGACACGAACACAGAAGCTGCGACCGGTTCCATCCAACCACGTTCCCTGCTGTTAGGACAGCCCCGAAAATGAATCCATGATGAGCGCGTGCACCCACCGGAACACCCGTTGGTGAGTTTCGGCGCGGAGTTGCTGAGCGCGGTCTGCGGCGGCCCCGACGCCGTCGCCTCCCTGCGCCATGTCGCCGAGGTTCCGGCCCGGGCC
>CAMCWJ010000126.1 GCA_945882475.1 Bifidobacterium breve | reverse complement strand
CGCGGGAGTGGGTGGCTCGCGGGAGAATCAGTGCTGTGGGGAGTTCCCGGCGTTGCAGGTGCACCACTGACCCGACGGCACCGCCGCCTTGACGTCGGCGACGTGTTCACCACAGCCGGCCCAAGTGGTCTTGTGGCAGCTGGGGCATTCAACGGGATAGCACATTTGGGTTCCTCCTCGGACCGAGAGTTTATGCGGATGTGGTGTTGGAACTCGCGGCGATCGACGCACGGACCTCGTCCATGTCGAGTTCCTTGATCTTGGTCAGCAGTTCCTCAAGTGCCGGCGCGGGCAGAGCACCCGGCTGAGCGAAGACCAGAACACCGTCGCGAAACGCCATAATCGTCGGGATCGAGCGGATTTGCAGCGCGCCGGCCAGAGCCTGTTCGACCTCGGTGTTGACCTTGGCGTGCACCACATCCGGGTGCTTCGCGGCCGAGCCTTCGAAGACCGGTGCGAAGGCGCGGCAGGGACCGCACCAGGACGCCCAGAAGTCGACGAGCACGATCGGGTTTTCGGTGACCGTGGACTCGAAGTCGGCTGCGGTGAGTTCGATGGTGGCCATGATGACGATCCTTTCAGCGAGGGTTCGCGGGTCCCTGTAGAAGTACCCCAAGGGGTATTTTATTCCCCCTTGCAGGTACCCCCTTGGGTATGGCTTAATATACCCCATAGGGTATCAAGGAGGACGACTGTGATCGCACTGACCGTCGGGCTGGCGGTATTCGTCGGGATCTCGCTTGGCCTGCTCGGTGGCGGTGGCTCGATCCTCACCGTCCCACTGCTGGCCTACGTCGCCGGTCTGGATCCCAAGCAGGCCATCGCCACGTCTTTACTGGTGGTCGGCGTGACCAGTGCGGTCGGCGCCGTCACCCATGCGCGGGCGGACCGGGTGCGCTGGAAGGTCGCCGCCGTATTCGGGGCTGCGGCGATGGTCGGCGCCTACGCGGGCGGTCGGCTTGCCCATTTCATCCCGGGCAATGTCCTGCTCATCGCCTTCTCGATGATCATGATCTTCGCAGCGATGGCCATGTTGCGCGGCCGAAAGGATGTCGGGGATGAGTCGGCCGGGCGGCTTCCCGTCGCCAAGATCGTGCTGCTGGGCGCGACGGTGGGTCTGATCAGTGGCCTCGTTGGGGCGGGCGGTGGTTTCCTGCTGGTTCCCGCGCTGGCACTGCTCGGCGGTCTGCCGATGCCGGCCGCTATCGGCACCTCCTTGGTGGTGATCTCGATGCAGTCCTTCGCCGGATTCGCCGGTCACCTCAGCGGAGAAGCCATCGACTGGAAACTTGCCGGGATGGTCACGGCGGCCGCGGTGGTCGGCAGTGTGATCGGCGGCCGTCTTACCGACTACATGGAGCCAGCCACGCTGCGCAGGGCGTTCGGCTGGTTTGTGCTCGCGATGGCGGCTCTGGTCCTGGCCAAGGAAGCCAATATCTGGATCGGGGTGGCGGTGGCCATCGTCGCCGCGATTGCCGGCGCGATGGCGTTCGCGTGCGCGCGGTACCAACGCTGCCCGCTGAAGTGGATGCTCGTTGACCCAGGGGCGATACCCCGGCGGGTACTATCGGGTCAGCGATAGGAGGTGTCGCCATGGTTGGTGACGAAGATGCGATTGTCGAAGTGCTGAACCGGTTGCGTCGGGCACAGGGTCAGCTTGCCGGCGTCATCGCGATGATCGAGGGTGGCCGTGAGTGCAAGGACGTGGTCACCCAGTTGGCCGCGGTGTCCAAAGCACTCGACCGTGCCGGCTTCAAGATCGTGGCCACCGGGCTGAAGGAATGCGTACTGGGCGCTGGCGTCGACGGTAAGCCCGCGATGACCGAGGCCGAGCTGGAAAAACTCTTTCTCTCGCTGGCCTGAAGCCGCTCAGCCCAACGGCCGCAGCACGATCGGCATCCCGTCCATCGGCACCGGCATGCCGGCGTAGTCGTAGCGCGGCCGGTATCCCGGGTGCGGTAGTTCCAGGCGGTAGTTGGTCAGAATCCGGTGCATCACGGTCTTGATCTCCAACTGCCCGAACACCATGCCGATGCATTTGTGCGCACCGCCGCCGAACGGGGTGAACGCGTAGCGATGCCGTTTGTGCTCGGCGCGGGGCTCGGCGAACCGGTCCGGGTCGAAGGTCTCCGGGTCGGTCCACAGTTCGGGTAACCGATGATTCATTCCCGGCCACATGTTCACGTTGGTGCCCGCCGGGATGTAGTGGCCCAGGATCTCGGTGTCCCGGACGGCCCTGCGGATGGTGAACGGCAACGGGGTGACCAGTCGCAGGCACTCGTTGATCACCAGATCGAGGGTCTCCAGTTTCTCCAGCGCCTCGATGTCCAGCGGGCCGGTGCCCACCCGGGCGCTCTCGTCGCGGCAGCGCTGCTGCCACTGCGGATTAGCGGCCAGGTGATAGGCCATGGTGGTCAGCGTGGAGGTCGACGTGTCGTGGGCGGCCATCATCAGGAAGATCAGGTGGTTGACGACGTCGGCGTCGGTGAAGCTGTTGCCGTCGGCGTCGACGGCATGGCAGAGCACGGTGAGCATGTCGGTGCCGTCGCTGTCGCGCCGCTGGCGAACCCGCTGGGCGAAGTAGTCCTCCAACACCTTTCGGGCTTCCAGGCCGCGCCACCACTTGAACGGCGGGACGGGCGTGCGGATGATCGCGCCGCCGGCCCGGGTGGTGGTGGTGAACGCCTGGTTCACCTTCGTCACCAGTTCGTGGTCGGCGCCGGGCTCGTGGCCCATGAACACCACCGAGGCGATGTCGAGGGTGAGTTCCTTGGCGGCGGGATGGAACAGGAACCGCGGGTTGTTCGTCGGCCAGTCGCCGGCCACCACCGCTGCGGCGACCCGGTCGATGTGCTCGACGTAGCCCGACAACCGGGTGCGGGTGAAGGCCTCCTGCATGATCCGGCGGTGGAACATGTGCTCGTCGAAGTCGAGCAGCATCAGGCCCCGGTCGAAGAACGGCCCGATCACCGGCTCCCAGGCCTGCTGCGAGAAGTCCTTGGTCTTATTGGTGTAGACCGACTGGGTGGCGTCCGGGCCCAGCGCGGCCACCGCGTTAAGCGCCGGAGTCTGCGAGTAGTGCACGGGCCCGTTGCGGCGGTACATCTGCAGCAGATAGTCCGGCCCGCCGCGGAAGATCTCGATCAGGTGGCCCAGGACCGGCAGACCGGTGTCGCCCATCACCGGCTTGAGGCCGCTGCCCGCCGGGGGTTCGGCGAGGACGAACTGTGGCCACTGCCGCTGCCGCAGGTGTTCTTCGACGGCGCCCATGCCAGGGATCGTGTTCAGCGTGGGGGTGAGTCTGCGGCGGGCTTGGTCGAGCAGGTAGTGCGGGGTGCTGGTGGTGGCCATCGGCTCTCCTAACGGGAAACAACTGGCGCGTGCAGCCCACCTTGCGGGCAGACTTGACGACTGTCAAGTTCCCTTCTCTCCCGGCGTGGTGCATGGTGGGCAGGTGAGTGTGCAACCCTCCGTCGAGGCGCCCCGGCGCCGTGGGGACAAGCAGCGGCACGCCATCGTCGCCGCGGTCCGCGGGTTGCTGCAGGAGAAGCCGTTCGCCGAACTGTCGGTCAGCACCATCAGCGATCGGGCCGGAGTCGCCCGGTCCGGGTTCTACTTCTACTTCGACTCCAAATACGCCGTGCTCGCTCAGATCCTCGGTGAGGTCGCCGCCGAACTGGAGGACCTCACCGGACACTTCGCGCCCCGTGGCAACGACGAGACGCCCGCCGAGTTCGCTCGCCGGATGGTGGGCAGCGCCGCGGCGGTTTACGCCCACAACGACCCCGTGATCTCGGCGTGCAACAGCGCCCGTAGCACCGACGCCGAGATCCGGGAGATCCTCGACGGCTTCAACGAGGCCGTCATCGACCAGATCGTGCCGATCGTGGAAGCCGAGATCGCCGGCCGCACCGCCGACCCGATCACCACCGATGTGCGGGCACTGGTGCGCACGCTCTCGGCCGCCACCGCGTTCACGCTGTCGGGGGATTCGATGTTCACCGGGCCCGACCGTGATCTCGACGGCGCGGTGCGGGTGCTGGAAAAGCTTTGGCTGCATGCCCTTTGGGGCGGCCAGGCCAGCGGCTAGGTATCGGTATCGTCGTCGTCATGGAGCACGGCTTCGCGGGGAAGCGGGTCCTGGTGACCGGGGCGGCCAGCGGCATCGGCCGAGCCACCGCGCTGCGGCTGGCCCGCGATGGCGCGGAGCTGTACCTGACCGACGTCAACGCCGAGGGTCTGGCCGCCACGGTGGCCGACGCGCGCGCGGCCGGCGCCGAGGTGCCCGAGCACCGGGTGCTCGACGTAACCGACTACCACGAGGTTGCCCACTTCGCCGCCGACATCCACTCCCGCCACCCGGCGATGGACATGGTGATGAACATCGCCGGGGTCTCCGCGTGGGGGACCGTCGAGCAGCTGACCCACCTGCAGTGGCGGACGATGATCGACGTCAACCTGATGGGGCCCATCCACATCATCGAGACGTTCCTGCCGCACATGGTCGCGGCCGGCCGCGGCGGCCATCTGGTCAACGTCTCCTCGGCCGCCGGGCTGCTGGCGTTACCGTGGCACGCCGCCTACAGCGCCAGCAAGTACGGATTGCGCGGATTGTCCGAGGTGCTGCGCTTCGACCTCGCCCGCCACGACATCGGTGTGTCGGTCGTGGTTCCCGGTGCGGTCAACACCCCGCTGGTGCAGAGCGTCGACATCGCCGGCGTGGATCGCGAGCACCCCCGGGTCAAACGGCTGGTGCAACTGTTCAGTGGGCATGCCATCTCCCCGGAGAAGGTCGCCGACAAGATCCTCACCGGGGTGGTGCGCAACCGGTTCCTGATCTACACCTCGACAGACATCCGGGCGCTCTATGCCCTCAAGCGATTCGCCTGGCGGCCTTACAGTTTCGCGATGACCCGGGCCAACGTGGTGTTCACCCGGGCGCTGCGACCGCACGGCGCGAAAGCGTTGCCCCACGATCCGGACTCAGGGCGAAGGAATCCATGACATCGAAGACGATTCTCATCCTGGTCGGCAGCCTGCGGGCGGCTTCGATCAACCGGCAGCTGGCCGAGGTGGCGACGCAGGTAACACCAGCGGGAGTGACGGCGGTGATCTACCCGGGGCTGGGCGACCTGCCGCACTACAACGAGGACATCGACACCGCGGACGCTCCGGCTGCGGTCGCCGCGTTGCGCGCTGCCGCCGATGACGCCGACGCCGCACTGGTGGTGACGCCGGAATACAACGGCACCATTCCCGGCGTGCTGAAGAACGCCATCGACTGGCTGTCTCGGCCGTACGGGAACGGCGCGCTCACGGGCAAGCCACTGGCGGTCATCGGCACCGCACTCGGGCGATACGGCGGGGTGTGGGCGCACGACGAGACCCGCAAGTCCTTCGGAATCGCCGGCCCGCGGGTCCTCGATTCGGTCACGTTGTCCCTGCCAGCGGGTTCCTTCGAGGGCCGACACCCGGGGGACAACCCGGAGGTGGTCGATGCGGTCCGCCAGGCCGTCGCCGGCCTCGCCGCGGAGATCGCCTGAGGCGGAGCCTGTCGGTGGGTACTGCTAGATCTATGCCCGGCGTGTTGTGAGGTGCGACACGCCGATGGCGACGCCCGCACCGGCCTTACGACCAGGGAATTTCACAATTGTTATTCGGAACATGTTGTACCTCTGGGGTTTGTCACCCACTAGGTGTAGTGTCCAAAGCGCTGGCTGACCGGATCTTCCGGAGCGGCCCGAACCACTGAAAACCGCCCGGCCGTCCACCGCGCCGCGTCCGCATGAGGAGCCACACCGCATGACCATCACCGTCTACACCAAGCCCGCGTGCGTGCAGTGCAACGCCACCTACAAGGCGTTGGACAAGCAGGGTCTGTCCTACGAGATCGTCGACATCACCGAGGTCGACGATGCGCGGGATTACGTGATGGCGCTGGGCTATCTGCAGGCCCCGGTGGTCGTCGCCGGCGGCGAGCACTGGTCGGGCTTCCGGCCGGACCGGATCAAGGCGCTGGGCTCCGGAGCCGGCGAGTCGGCGACCGCCGACCGCGTCGCAGTCAGCGCCTGACGGGTCGTTGCGCGATGGATCCCGTGGGCGACCTGTCAGGTGGCCCGGTGCGGCTGGTGTACTTCTCCAGCGTCTCGGAGAACACCCACCGGTTCATGCTGAAGCTGGGCCTGCCCGCCGTCCGGATCCCGCTGCGCGGCTCCATCGAGGTCCAGGAGCCCTACGTGCTGGTGCTGCCGACCTACGGCGGCGGCAAGGCCAACGGCCCGGACCCCGAGGCCGGGGGCTACGTGCCCAAGCAGGTCATCGCATTCCTCAACAACGAGCACAACCGGTCGCTGCTGCGCGGTGTCATCGCGGCCGGCAACTCCAACTTCGGCGCCGAGTTCTGTTACGCGGGCGATGTCGTCTCGCGTAAATGCTCAGTGCCATATCTCTACCGATTCGAACTCATGGGAACCGTCGACGACGTGTTCGCCGTCCACGCGGGACTGATCGACTTCTGGAAGGACCAGGACACATGTCACCAACTGTCACTGCTGCAGAACCGGTAGCCGCTGCGGCGCCGGTGCAGGCGCTCCCCGGAGAGATGGACTACCACGCTCTCAACGCGATGCTCAATCTGTACGGCCCCAATGGCGAAATCCAGTTCGACAAGGACGTTCTCGCCGCGCGCCAGTACTTCCTGGAGCACGTCAACCAGAACACCGTCTTCTTTCACAATCAGGACGAGAAGCTCGACTACCTCATCCGGGAGAACTACTACGAGCGTGAGGTTCTCGACCAGTACTCCCGCAACTTCATCAAGACACTGACCGATCGCGCCTATGCCAAGAAGTTCCGGTTCCCCACGTTCCTCGGGGCGTTCAAGTACTACACGTCCTACACCCTGAAGACCTTCGACGGAAAGCGTTACCTGGAGCGCTTTGAGGACCGCGTGGTGATGGTCGCGCTGACTCTCGCCGCCGGCGACACCACGCTGGCCGAGAAGTTGGTCGACGAGATCATCGACGGGCGGTTCCAGCCCGCCACCCCGACCTTCCTCAACTCCGGTAAGGCCCAGCGAGGCGAGCCGGTGAGCTGTTTTCTGCTCCGCATCGAGGACAACATGGAGTCGATCGGCCGATCGATCAACTCCGCGCTTCAACTCTCCAAGCGTGGCGGCGGAGTCGCGTTGCTGCTGAGCAACATTCGTGAGCACGGCGCGCCGATCAAGAATATCGAGAACCAGAGCTCCGGTGTCATCCCGATCATGAAGCTGCTGGAGGACTCGTTCTCCTACGCCAACCAGTTGGGTGCACGCCAGGGCGCCGGCGCGGTGTATTTGCATGCCCATCACCCCGACATCTACCGCTTCCTGGACACCAAGCGGGAGAACGCCGACGAGAAGATCCGGATCAAGACGCTGTCCCTGGGTGTGGTGATCCCGGACATCACCTTCGAGTTGGCCAAGAACAACGAGGACATGTACCTGTTCTCGCCGTACGACGTCGAGCGCGTTTACGGGGTTCCGTTCGCTGACATCTCGGTCACCGAGAAGTACTACGAGATGGTCGACGACGCGCGGATCCGCAAGTCCAAGATCAAGGCGCGCGAGTTCTTCCAGACACTGGCCGAGTTGCAGTTCGAGTCGGGCTACCCCTATGTCATGTTTGAGGACACCGTGAACCGGGCCAACCCCATCGACGGCAAGATCACCCACTCAAACCTGTGCTCGGAGATCCTGCAGGTGTCTACACCGTCGCGATTCAACGACGACCTGTCGTACTCCGAAGTGGGTAGGGACATTTCGTGCAACCTGGGCTCGCTGAACATCGCCAAGGCGATGGATTCACCGGACTTCGCCCAGACCATCGAGGTGGCGATCCGGGGGCTGACAGCGGTCAGCGACCAAACCAGCATCACCTCGGTGCCGTCCATCGAGAAGGGCAACAGCGAGGCCCACGCCATCGGCCTGGGCCAGATGAAC
>CAMCWJ010000125.1 GCA_945882475.1 Bifidobacterium breve | reverse complement strand
CGGGCATGGCGCACCCCCAGTTCGTCGCCGACGTGCACGTCCTCGAAGGTCGGCGTGCCCGGGGTGCGGTCGATGCCACCCTGCGCGATGCGGACCTCGCCCTCAGGACGCACCGTCTTCTCGTAGCCGGCATCGGATGCCCCGACGCTCATGATGTCCATGTCGTGCATCATCATCTTCTGCACCGCGGCCTTGACCGCAGGATTGATGTCCTCGGAGGTAACACCGACCACCGTGGTGTGCAGGGTGTGCACCCGTTCCCCGGCGGTGTCGGTGAAGGTGTTGGTCACGGTGATCAGGTCCCGCCCGGCGATCCGGCGCACCGAGGTCAACTCAACATCGATCTGCAGTTCGTCGCCGGCCACGATCGGGCGGTGCTGCTCGAAGACCTCCTCGGTCTGCACGTAGGTGTCGTAGCCGACGACCACCTCCTCGAACATTCGGCGATTGCACGACATGCCCGGGGTGGAGGTGAACGTCAGCGGCGCCACCAGACCCGGGTAACCCAGTTCCGCGGCTGCGGCGACGTCCCAGTGCGCGGGGTGGTAGTCCTGCACGGCGCGGGCGTACTCGCGGACCTTCTCGCGGCCGACGAGATAGGTTCCGTCCATCTGGTAGTAGTGGCCGACCCGGGATTCCAGCGCCGAAGCCTCCGGTGAAGCGGTCATGGGTTCCAACTGTTCTACCGGCCTGTTCGCTGAGGCCCGCGACAAAACCATAATGGGTCTGTTCGGTTCGCTGCCCATGCCGGGCCGAGTCGAACTATGTTCTTCAGGGTGTCCTCACTTGCCGGCGCCCTCTCGCGGTGGATCTCGCCAGTACTGACCGTCGCCACGGTGGCAGCCCTGGGCTGCCACGCCGACCCGGTGCAACCCGGATCCGCCGCGGCGGTGCGCCTGGTATCGGAGTCCAATCCGCTGGCCGGCCAGCCCTTCTACGTCGACCCGATCTCGGCGGCCATGGCCGCCGCGAAGAACGCGGTCCCGCCGAATGCCGCGCTGACATCGATCGCCAACACGCCGCAGGCGTACTGGCTCGACCAGGCATTCCCCACCGCGACGGTGACGCGCACGGTGTCGAGATACGTCGGTGCGGCGCAGGCCGCCGGCAGCATTCCGTTGTTGGCGCTGTACGCGATCCCGAATCGGGACTGCGGAAGCTTCGCGGCGGGTGGCTTCGCGACGGGCGCGGCCTACCGCGGATGGATCGACGCGGTGGCGACTGGCCTGGGCTCCGCGCCGGTGGCGATCATCCTGGAACCCGACGCGATCGCGATGGCCGACTGCCTGTCTGCCGACCAGCGCCAGGAGCGCTTCGGGCTGATCCGCTACGCCGTCGAAGCGCTGACCCGGGATCCGGCCGCGGCGGTGTACATCGACGGCGGGCACTCCCGTTGGGTGAGCGTCGAGACCCTGGCCGCCCGACTCAACGAGGTCGGCGTGGACCGCGCCCGGGGCTTCAGCCTCAACACGACGAACTACTACACCACCGAAGAGCAGATCGGCTACGGCGAGGCGGTGTCGGCGCTGACCAACGGCGCGCACTACGTGATCGACACCTCGCGCAACGGTGTCGGGCCTGCGCCGGACACACCGCTGAGTTGGTGCAACCCGGAGGGCCGGGCTTTGGGCGTGCGGCCCACCACGGCCACCGCGGGGGCCCATGCCGACGCCTACCTGTGGGTCAAGCGGGTGGGCGAGTCCGATGGCGCCTGCGAGAGTGGCGATCCGCCGGCGGGCCGGTTCGTCAACCAGTTCGCCATCGAACTGGTCCGCAACGCGGGTCAGTAGGCCACGCCCGCCTCGTTCCGTTCGCCGAAGATCAGGCTGGTCGTGGTGCGGGCTGCTGCTGGGTGATGCAGTGGATCCCGCCGCCGCGGGCGAACAACGGACGCGCATCCACCGTCACCACCGTGCGGCCCGGATACGCCTCGGCGAGGATCGCCACCGCGTCGGCGTCGTGGACGTCGCCGAATCCGCAGGCGATGATGCCGCCGTTGACAATGAGATGGTTGATGTAGCTGTAGTCGACGAATCCCTCCGAGTCCGTCAGCGTTGCGGGAGCAGGTATTTCGGTGATTTCCCAGGATCGCCCCGCCGCGTCGGTGCTGGCCTCGATGGCGGCGCGGATCTTTTTGCACACAAGGAAGTCCGGATGCGATTGGTCGCGTTGTGAGTGCAGCAGGAGCCGACCGGGTGATGTGATCGCGGCAACGATGTCGACGTGGCCGCGGGTGCCGAAGCGTTGCGAATCCCGGGTCAGCCCTTCCGGCAGCCAGATGGCGTGGGTGGCGCCGATCGTCCGGGCCAACTCCGCTTCGACCGCCGCGCGGGTGATGCCCGGGTTGCGGCCGGGGTCGAGTTGCACGGTGTCGGTGACGAAAACGGTGCCCTCGCCGTCGACCTGGATGCCGCCGCCCTCGTTGACCAGATCTGAACCGATGATGGGTGTTCCGGCGGTGTCGGCGACGAAGCGGCCGATCTGGGAATCGAGATCCCACTGCGCCCATTCCTGGGCGCCCCAACCGTTGAAGACCCAGTCCACCGCGGCTACCGATCCATCGGAGGCATGGACGAAGGTCGGCCCCATGTCCCGCATCCACGCGTCATTGATCGGCGCCTCGACGATGTCGATGGCCGACGACAGGTAGCGGTCGGCGATCGCACGTTCCCGCGGATGCACCACCATGGTGACGGGTTCGAACTCAGCCACCGCGTGGGCTACCGCCGCCCAAGTGGATCGCGCCTCGTCCTGATCTTCGCCGGTCTCGCCGAGGGTGTAGCCATCGCACGGGAAGGCCATCCAAATCCGTTCCTGCGGAGCGTATTCGGCAGGCATCCGGTAGCCGGTCGTTACTGCGTTCATCTCTGGTCACCTCTCATAGTGGTGGTGTGCGCGGCGGCGGAGTGCGTCGGGAACCGGTCGCCTCGAATGCCGCGGCGTAGGTCAAGAGTGCGGTGTCGGAATAGGCGCGGCCGGCGAAGGTGAGGCCCACTGGCATGCCGATATCGGCCATCGTCCCCATCGGAACGGTGACGGTCGGGATGCCCAGGTGCCGCGGCACCAGGTTCCCGTTCGCCACCCACACGCCGTTGCGCCAACCGAGGTCGGCGGAGGCGGGGTTGACGTCCATGTCGGCGGGGCCGACGTCGGCGACGGTCGGGAAGATCACGGCGTCGAGTCCGCGTCGGTGCATCCACTCCTCGAGGTCGACGCGCCGGGTTCGCTCGAGTCCGCGCAGGCCCTCGGCCAGGTGCGGGATGTCGAGGAAGGATTCGATCGGATGCTCTCGGATGAAGTCGGGGTAGGCGTTGATGTCATCACTGCCCTCGCCGAAACCCTCCACTCGATCCGGCAGTGCACCAGGCGGATTCACCCAGATCAGACTGCCGTCGACTGCCGCGAGATTAGGCAGGCCCGGGTCGGCGTTGGCGCGCAGGAAGTCATCCCACGCCCACGCGGACAGGTCGAGGATCTCGCAGTGGAGGAACTCCGGGCTCACCAGACCCCGGGTCGTGATCGACGGCACACCGACGCGGTCGTGCTCGTAATTGGAGACCACCGGAAAATCCACCAGGACCACGTCGGCACCGGCGGCCACCAGGTCGGCACCCGCGGCACGGAACAGGTCCAGGATCGACTGTCGGGTCTCGATGCGCTGCCCGGTCGCCCCACCGATGCCCAGCCCCTCGCCGACGCCGGCTTCCGGGTCGGCGTTGATATACATCCGCGGCACCCCGAATCGCTTACCCGCCAAAGTGTTGCGGGCCGCGTTTCGGTCGGCGGGCAGCAGTGTCGGGTACGCGCGGGGGCGCACACTGGATGCAGGTCTGATCTTGACCCACGGTTGCATCCGCCACAGATCGCCACGGGTGTCGTCGTCGTCGGCGACCAGGACGTCGAGCACCTCCAACATGTCGGCCATGGTGCGGGTGTGCGGGACCACCACATCCATGGTGGGCACCAGTGGCCAGTTCCCCCGCACCGAGATCACCCCGCGTGACGGCGTGTAGGCGCAGAGTGCATTGTTGGTCGCCGGTGCCCTCCCGCTGGACCACGTCTCCTCGCCCAGCCCGAACGCCGCGAAGCTCGCCGCGGTGGCTGTCCCGGAGCCGTTCGAGGATCCTGACCCGAAAGCTGAGGTCAAAAACTCTGCGTTGTAGGGACTTTCGGCGCGGCCGTAGAGACCGCGTTGCATGCCGCCGTTGGCCATCGGCGGCATGTTGGTCAGACCGATCAGAATCGCACCGCCGCGCCGGAGCCGCTCGATCGCGAAGGCGTCCCGGTGCGCGATGAGATCTGCGAAGGCATGCGAACCCGCAGCCGCGGTCAGGCCCTTGGCCAGGTAGCTGTCTTTGGCCGTGTAGGGGATGCCATCCAGTGGGCCCAGTAGCTCGCCTCGGGATCGGCGTTGGTCGGAGGCGGCCGCTTCGGCCAGGGCCGCCGCGTTGGGCACGACGACGGAGTTGAGCTTCGGCCCGTCGCTGTCGTAGGCGGCGATCCGGCGCAGGTAGGACTCGACCAACTCCACACTGGTCACTCGGCCGTCGTTGAGAGCTCCGCGCAGTTCAGCGATACCTGCCTCGGCAACCTCGAACGAACTCACGAACACCTTCCCCGGATCGGCGAAAACCGTGCGCTCCCGGATCATGTCACGGCTTCGGCAGCCATACTGTCCTGATGAGACACCCCGCTCGACTCACTGCTGCCCTGGTACTGCTGACCACCGCGGGAGTGACAGCGTGCGCCGGCAGTGGCAACGAAACGGCGCCGCCCGGCAGTGCGGTGTCCGCCTCGGATACCGGCACACCGATGGTGGGGGGCATGACCAGTTGCACGAAGGAGGCGCTGGCCCAGCCGGCAAGCATGGCGGCTCAGGCCATGGGAGCCGACAACGTCTACGCCGTCGAGGAGTTGTACTGCGCCGACGGCTGGGCGGTCACTGCGGGACTGCTCGCCGACAAAGCCAACCCGACTATGGGTGCCCCCACCTCGTTCGTGTTCGAACAGGAGGGTCAGTTCTGGGTTGTGAAAGACAAGGCAAGAGTCTGCGGCACCAATCCGACCACCACGACCGCCCCCGCGGATGCCGTCATCCCCGACGCATTGTTTGTGCCCGGGTGCGCCGCGGGCTGACTGGCACGCGGAGTTAGGGAGGACCGGAATGCAATTGCCACCCGCTGACAACCCGCTGATAGGAGTCCGGGGATACCGACAGCGAGCCGACGAACGGCCGGTCCAGCGTGAGGATCAGGTACAGCACGAACGCCAGTAGAGCGGCCGTCAGGGCGACGCACACGGCGTGGAGGACGAAGTCGTTGGTGGCGAACGTGTAGGTGAACACAAGGCTGACGATTCCGCCGCCGATCAATAACACCCACAGTTCCGGGGCGAGTTGGGTTGAACTGCCCGCTTCGCCACCGGCGGTCCGGGCCAGGCGGCTCCTGGTGAGTTCACGGAGGGACGCGACACAGTCCTCGTAGGCGGCGATCTCGGTCCGGCTGACCGGTTCCGAGGCGTAGAGGCTCAGCCTGATCTCTCTGAGTTGGGTTGACCGGCGTTCGACGGGCTGTCCGCTGCGCATCCGCGGAAACTCGTCGTCGATGACGTCGCGGGCGTAGGCGAGTACCTTCCGCTGGATCTCCGATCGGCTGGCCATCGGCAGCGCTTCGGACTCGTTGAGCAGATCGGCGATTGCGGCCGCCTCGTTCTCGGTCGCGGCCTGCATCGTTTGATGCTGCTCCCACACGGTCGACAGCGCGAAGGCCGCCACCAGCGGATAGAGCACACCCACCAGGGTGAAGGTCTGGCCCGTCACGGACGCCGATTTCGCGAGCCGCGACTGCGGAACGACGCGGCGGAACAGGACGAGCCCGGCCAGCGCCAGTCCCATGGTGAGCAGAACCGTCAACCCAGCCACCAGGACGGGAGGCTGCTGCAGTATCCAGATCACAGGTGTCCCAAGCGCATACCTGCATCATCGCACTTGATCCCCGCCGTCTCATGCAGATTCCAGGGCCCGGCCCAGCTTGTGGTAGGACGGTTCCACCGAGTCACCGACGCAACCGGAAAGCCCCGATGCCATCAACTCCCGCCGAGCCCGGGGAAGTGCTTACCCGCCAACGCTTCCCGCTCTGGGTGGCATTGGCAGTGTCGGTCGCCACCGTGGGTCCGACACTGGCGATGGCCGGCAATGGACAGGGGCTGGTGGCCACCGTCGGCAAGGCCATTCCCCTGGTTTTCGTCATCGGGCTGCTGGCGGTGGCGCTAGTCGGTTACAGCTTCGTTCGGCTCACCCGCCACCTCACCAGCGCCGGCTCGGCCTACGCACTGGTCGGGGCGACGATCGGTCCGCGGACCGGATTCGTGTCCGGATTTGCGATGCTCGGTGCCTACGTCGGATTCTCGATCGGCACTCTGGCACTGTCGGCGGCGTTCACCAACGCGTTCCTGGCCGAGTTGCAGAGCGGGTCGGCGCACCCGTACCAGCTTCCGTGGCTGGTTCCGGTGGTGGTGGGCGGAGCGGCCTCGCTGGTGTTGGCCGGCCGGGACGCACGCTTGCTGGCCAGGGTCCTGCTCGCCATTGAGGGCGTGGGTATCGCAGCGATGCTGGTGTTGGTGGCGGTGATCTTCGCCCGTGGGGGTGCCGAATCCACCGGGGTGGATTTCAGTTCTCTCTCCCCCTCCGGGGTGTCGGTGGACGCCGTCCTAGGCGGCGTGGTCGCAGCGTTCCTGTGCTGGGCCGGCTTCGAAGCGTGCACCTCAATGGGGGAGGAGACCGCCGATCCCCGGCGCAACATTCCCCGCGCGCTGACCGGCACTCTGCTGCTGACCGGCGTGCTGTTCGTGGTCGTGATGTTCGCCCAGACAATCGGTTTCGGCACCGACCAGGCGGGTCTGGCCGCCTTCGAGCGCTCGGCCAACACCCTCGGCGATCTTGGCAACACCTACGTAGGCAAGTGGTTCAGCCTGCTGGTCATCCTCACCACCGCGGTGGGGGCGTTCGGGTGTCACACGGCCACCGCGGCCACCTCGGGTCGCATGCTGCTCGCCTTCGGCCGAGACGGGTTCGGGCCGAAAGCCCTCGCGCGGATCGACCCCCGCACCGGCGGTCCGCGCCGCGCCACCGTGCTGATCGTGGTCGTCTCGGTGGTCGCCAACATCGTGTGCGCCGCCGCGCGGTGGCCGGCGGCCTCCACCGGCGACCGCGCCCTCGACACCTACTTCGTCTTCGCCGTCGCGGGGTCGGTGTGTCTGATGGTGTGCTACCTGCTGGTGGAATGCGCCACCGTATGGTTCGTCGGTGCGCCCCGTTTCGCTGCGCTGCACAGCGGTAGCTCGAAGCTGCCCGGTGTGATCCTGCCGTCCGCCGGCGCGGCCGCGATCGTCGTGGTGTTGTGGTTCAGCGTCAAGGATGCCGAGTCTTGGTGGTCGGCTCCGGTGCTCGGACTCTACTGGTGCGCAATCGGTTTGGCGACTGCGCTCGCGGCCTCCGGTATCGCGAAGCGGGTGGGCGCTGCGCTGGCTGCCGAACTTGTGCTGCCACCGCCGGCGGTGCCAGAACCGGGCCCGCCTCAGGTGAGGTAGTTGAAGGCCGCCTCAGGTGAGGTAGTGGCTGATGCTTCTTGATCGCCTCCAACGCGGACGGACCGTCCTGCGCTTCGGCCACCACATCCACCAGGCCACTGCTGGTCAGCGCCCGGACCAGACCGTCGCGAAACAAGGGGTGGTCATCGGCGACGATCGCCCGCACCTTGTGGTTGTTAAAGGTCTCTCGCACCTCGGAAATATCGCACAGCTTCCCGATGCTTCGCGATGAATTGATTCGCAGTAGGCTCCTTGCCATACCGATTGACCGGCTTGGGGGTCGGCTTCGTGCGGCACAGCGTCTAAGGAGTTGCAGGAAATGAAAATGATCTCCAAATTCGTCACGTCGGCGGCCATCGCCGCGCTTGTTACGGGTGCGCTGGCGTCGGCCGGCCCGGCCGCTGCCGATC
>CAMCWJ010000124.1 GCA_945882475.1 Bifidobacterium breve | reverse complement strand
GCCGGAGTGGCCGGATCGAGCACCGGTGCGTACTTACCCGACGACAATGCGCCGCCGCGGCCGGTGAAGTTGTGGCAGGACGCGCAGTTCAGCCGGAACAGATCGCCGCCGCGGGCGAGGTCATTGCCGAGCAGCGACTTGTCGGAGATCTGGCCGTTGGCATCGCGCGGAGTCAACGGACCCCCGCCCATGCTCTGCACGTAGGCACCGAGTGCGTCGATCTGGGGTTCGTCGAAGATCGCTGCCTTGCGCTGGGCCTGAGCCTCGCCGCGCATCGCCGGCATGCGGCCGCTGGAAACCTGGAAGTACACCGCCGCCTCGCCGACCCCGATCAGGCTCGGACCGCGGCCCGACACGCCTTGCAGGTTGGCGCCGTGGCAGGTGATGCACGCCGTCTCATATAGCTGGGTGCCGGTTCGCAGCAGTGCCGACTGGGACTCGTCGGCGACGGCGACCTGGGGGGACGGCGTCAACGTCGCAGCCAGCAGACCGGCTAGGCCGAGACCGAACGCCAGCAGAACGGCGCCGATCAGCCGACGCCGGAAGCGCCGTCGCGCCCGCTCGCTCAGCCCGGACCCAATCTTGGCCATCGAACCCCTTCTCATCAGCGGATGAAGTAGATCGTCGCGAACAGGGCGATCCAAACGATGTCGACGAAGTGCCAGTAGTAGGACACCACAATCGCGGCGGTCGCCTGGGCGGGGGTGAACTTGCTCATGGTGGTTCGCAGCAGCAGCAGCACGAACGCCACCAAGCCGCCGACCACGTGCAGGCCGTGGAAACCGGTGGTCAGGTAGAACACGCTGCCGTAGGCGCTGCTGGCGATGGTGGTGCCCTCCTGAACCAGGTGCACGTATTCGTATGCCTGTCCCAGAACGAAGAAAAGGCCCATCGCGAAAGTGATCAGGTACCAGCGGCGCAGGCCGAAGACATCGCCACGCTCGGCTGCGAACACGCCCATCTGGCAGGTGAACGACGACGCGATCAGCACCAGGGTGACCGGGACCGCCAGGGCGAGATTCAATTCGGTGGGGGGCGGTGGCCAACTCCCGCCCGATTGGGCGCGCGCAGTGAAGTACATCGCGAACAGCCCGGCGAAGAACATCAGCTCGCTCGACAGCCACACGATGGTGCCGACACTGACCATGTTCGGCCTGTTGAGCGAATGAATGCGCGAAGTGATCGCGGTTCCCGAGGTGCCCACAGCGCTCGTCACAGAATGAAGTATGACGCTTTGTAGTTGTTCTGGTACAGCCAGGGGCCAAATTAGTCAGATCTTTGTCAGCCGGAGCTGTGCAGCCCCGGCCGGCGTGCGAATATCTGCGGTGTGACGCCGTCTGCTGACCAGCCGGGATCGCTCCCGCCGGAATCGACCTGGCCGCACGTCCTGGGCCGGTTGAGCGGCGGATCCGAACTCGCTGCGGGGGAGGCGGCCTGGGCGATGGACCAGATCATGGCCGGGTCCGCAACAGGCGCCCAGATCGCTGCATTCGGCGTGTCGATGACGATGAAGCGCCCGACACCCGCCGAGGTCCGTGAGTTGGCCGACACCATGCTGCGCCACGCCCGGCGGGTGCCCACCGAGCAGATCGGCACTGACACCGTTGATGTGGTGGGCACCGGAGGGGATGGCGCGAACACGGTGAACCTCTCCACGATGGCCTCGATCGTGGTGGCGGCGGCCGGCGTTCGGGTGGTCAAGCACGGCAACCGCGCGGCATCGTCGCGCAGCGGCGGGGCCGACATGCTCGAGGCGCTGGGGGTCCGAATCGACCTGGGGCCCGAGGAGGTTGCGCGCTGCGTCGCCGAGGTGGGGATCGGGTTCTGTTTCGCCCCGGTGTTCCACCCGTCCTACCGGTATGCGGGCCCGCCGCGCCGAGAGATAGGCGTCCCGACGGTGTTCAATTTGCTTGGGCCGCTTACGAATCCGGCCCAGCCACGGGCCGGATTGATCGGCTGCGCGTTCGCCGACATGGCCGAGGTGATGGCCGGGGTGTTTGCATCCCGCGGGGCCAGCGTTCTAGTGGTGCACGGCGACGACGGCCTCGACGAACTCACCACGACCACCACCAGCACCATCTGGCGGGTTCGGGCCGGCACCATCGACAAACTCACCTTCGATCCGCACGGATTCGGCTTCGCCCGCGCGACGGCGGCCGAACTCGTTGGCGGGGACGCTGAGGCCAACGCCGACGAAGCGCGGCGGGTGCTGGCCGGCGCCAGCGGGGCGGTGCGCGACGCCGTCGTGCTCAACGCGGCTGGCGCGATGGTCGCTCACGCCGGGCTAGCCGGCCACGTCGAATGGCTGCCCGCCTGGGAGGACGGCCTGCGCCGCGCTACCGAGGCGATCGACTCTGGCGCGGCTCAGAACCTGCTCGACCGCTGGGTGCGATTCGGCGCGCAACTCTGAGGCCGTGCCGCGTGCGGCGAGCAGTTCCGACGCGGCGTGCTGCGCGGATCGGGCGGCGGCCGCCCAGCCCAGCCATGGTCCGGCCGAGTTGACCGGTGAAGCGAAATCTGCTGTGGCACAGACGATTCGAATGCCCGGCTGGGTAATCCACCGGGCGATCAGGGCGGCCTCCTCCACCAGTGCGCCACCAAGGGGAGCCGGTTGGGGTAGCACCACCTGGGCGCCGCCGCGCAGGGCCTCGACCACCGGCATTGGCGGCACGCCGCGGCGCGCGCATCCGCCCGCGGCCAGCTGCCCGAACCGCACGATCGCCAGTTGCCAACCGCCCTCGCCGTCGGGCGCGGCCGCGATCAGTTCCTCGACCCGGGCCAGCGCGCGCAGTCGCTGACTCCGCCAGAGCATCTCCACCGTCGCAGCGGTGAGGTCCCGCAGCCGGGCGGCGCTTTCGTAGTGGGCCCGGCCGGCCAGTTCGCCGACCCGGTGCACCGCCGCGGCCAGCGCGGTGTTGTCCACGCCGTCGATCAGCTCCTCGGCCCGCCGCGGCGCAGCGGCATATTCCGCCGCCGAGGCCCCGGGTTCGGCCGGGCACGGCGCGACCTCCCGACGGGGGCAGGTGTGCAGCGCGCGGTGGCCGAGCCGGCCGGAGCAGGTTCGCACCCCGGTGAACCGGGCGATCAGCCCCGCGACGTCGGCCGCGTCCGCCCGGGACCGGAACGGCCCGACCGCGCGGTCGTGTCGCGGTCCACGTAGTACGGACAACCGCGGAAACGCCTCGTCGGTGAGCGCCACCCACCACCATCGCTGCGGGAACCGTGAGCGGCGGTTATAGGGCGGCGCGTGCGCCGCGAGCAGCCGCAGTTCGCGGACCCCGGCCTCCAATGAATGAGCACATTCGACATGGTCGACCGACTCCGCAAGGCCGACCATCTCCTTGATCCGGCCGCGCGGGTCGGCGCCGGTGAAGTACTGGCCGACCCGACGGCGCAGATCAGTCGCCGTGCCCACATAGAGCACCTCCGCGCCGGGCCCGCGGAACAGGTAGACCCCGGGCCGACGGGGCAGTGCCTGGGCCAGCACCCGCTTGCCGCGCTGGGCGTTGGACACCGCCGGCAGATAAGACCGCAGATCGCTGTAGGTGCGCACACCCTGATTGCCGACCCGCTCAATCAGGGCATGCAGGACGTCCACGGTGGCGCGGGCGTCATCGAGCGCGCGGTGGGTGGGCTCAGTGGCCGCGCCGACTAGTCGCGCCAGGGCGGCCAGCGCCACGCTGGGCGCCTCCTCGCGGCTCAGTACCCGGCGGGCCAGCTTCACGGTGCACAGCACCGGCGGCTGCGGCCAGCCGATGCCGCATTGTTGCGCGGCGGACCGCAGGAAGCCGATGTCGAATCCGGCGTTGTGCGCCACCAGGATTGAGCCCCGGGCGAATTCCAGGAACATCGGCAGCACCGCGGCGATCGCAGGCGCATCACGGACCATCGCGGTGGTGATCCCGGTGAGTTCGACGATCTGCGGCGGGATGCTGCGCTGCGGGTCGACCAGGGTGGCGAACTCGCCGATGACCTCACCGCCGCGCACCTTCACCGCGCCGATCTCGGTGATCGCGTCACAGGTTCCATCCGCAGCGGGTCTGGCCCGGCCGCCGGTGGTCTCGAGGTCGACGATGACGAAGGTGGCCTCCCGCAGCGAGATCTCGGCGCCGGCGTCGACGTCGGCGAAGCTCAACTGGGAGCCTGCCGGACGGGTGCCTGTCAGACGGGCATCTGTTGTACGGGCCACGGACGCTGACGCTAGGCAGCAGGACCGACAGGGAACACGCGCCACGCCACGGTGCTGAATCTGCGCGGGCGAAACCTGTCGGTACCCGCCGCTAGCGTGCCGTCCGAGTGAATCCGCAACCGGAGCAGCCGACAAGAGGAGACCGTCATGGAGCAGATCACACCGGATCCGGGCGAGCCCGTGGTCATCGACTGCGACGACTGCGCGGTGCGCGGACCGGGATGCCGAGACTGCGTGGTCAGCGTCCTGCTAGGCGTACCCGAGACTCTGCTCGAGGATGAGCGGGCGGCGCTGGAGGTGCTGGCCGAGGCGGGTATGGCGCCGAGGCTGCGGTTGGTTCCCATCCATCGGAGCAGCGGTCCGGGGCTGGCCAGTTAGCCCTGATGAGTAGGCAGCATGAAGTGGCTGGAGTGACCAATGCGACGGAAGTTTCTGTTAATTCTTCGTGCTCAGGTTGGACAAAGCCGATGCCATTTCGTAACCTGACCGAGACCTAACAGCAGTCTGTCGAGTCGAATCGGCCGCAGTCAGTTAGTCGCCGCAATCAAAGGATGTCCCCGTTGATGTGTGACCGCATGTCCCTGTTCAGAGTTGTCGGTTCCAAGACTTTGGTGGGTGTCTTCGCGGGTCTCACGGTCCTGGCCAGCGTGTGGACCTCGGTCGCCGTCGCCGACCCGGCCGAAGACAGTCTGGCCAAGCTGCGCGAACTGTCCCGCCAGGCCGAGCAGTTGACTGAGTCGATGCATTCGGCCGAGGTCGATCTCGACAAGAAGGTGCAGATCCAGGAGGCGGCCGACACCAAGCACGGTGCCGATCTGGCCGGACTGGAAGCCGCGCGGTCCCATCTCGTGGGCTATCAGGGCGCGGTCGACAAGTTGGCCGCATCGGTCTACATGGGCGGTCGCACCGACGGTCTCAACGCGATCCTGACGGCCGCGTCGCCGCAGGGGCTGATCGACACGATGGCCGTGCAACGGGTCATGGGCATCGAGATGTCGGCGCAGATGCAGAGCTACCGGCGCATCGCCGAGGAGGCAGTCACTCTCGAGGCGGCCTCGGCCCAGTCCGCGATCGCCGCCAGGACGGCCGCCGACGAGGCCGCGGCCGTGCGTGCCGACCTGCAGCGCAAGCAGTCCGAACTCCAGGTGCAGATCGCCGCGGTGAAGTCGCGATTCGTGACGCTCAGCCCCCCTCAGCAAGCTGCTCTCGCGGCACCGAGTGCGGTGCCACCCTCGGTTCTGGCCGCACCGGCTCCCGAAGCCGCACCGGCGCCCGAAGCCGCGCCCTCCAGCGAGATCGCCGCGCTGGCGGCCGTGTCCTCACCCGGAAGTGGCAGTGGCGCCGGCGCGACCGCTGTGCAGGCGGCCCTGACCCGGATCGGCTCCCCGTACGTATGGGGCGGCGGTGGGCCGAGTGCTTTCGACTGCTCCGGGCTGGTGCAGTGGGCGTTCGCCCAAGCCGGTGTGTTCCTGCCGCATTCGAGTTACGCGCTCGCCGCCGGTGGACAACCGGTGTCGGTCGACCAGATGCAGCCCGGTGATGTCGTCACGCAGTACTCCGACGCCTCGCACGTCGGAATCTATGTGGGCGACGGACTGATGGTGCACGCCTCCACCTACGGGATCCCGGTTCTCGTCGAGTCGGTATACAACGCCCCGATCCACAACGTCCGTCGGTACTGAGAACTCCGCCGGTACCGGCCCGGGCGCACGTTGCACCCGCAGGTCGGCGATCGGCATCGTGTTGATCCTGGAACTGCTTGCCGCGGTCGTATTCCTCGTCGCCCGACCCGCAGGCGCGCCGGCCGAGCCCACCCTGCGGACGATCAGCCTCGGCGGCGCCCGCACCGAAGCACTGCTGGCCCGCGTCGATGCCGCAATGGCCGAGGCGGTCGTCGCCGTCGAGCGGTTCTGGGGCAGCGACTGGGAGCGCGAGATCGTCGTGGTGGCCACCGACTCCGACGTCCGGTTCGCCGAGCAGGCCCACCTCGACCCGAACCGGCAGTGGACGGATATTGCCGCCGTCGCCGTAGCCGACGATGTGGATCTGACTCAGCGTCGGGCGATCGGGCAGCGCATCGTGTTGGCTCCGGGTGCGGTGGGGATGTCGGACGAGTCATTGCGAATCGTATTGACACACGAGCTTTTTCACCTCGCGGCCCGCGCTGACACCGCGCTGGACGCTCCCCGTTGGCTTACCGAGGGAGTGGCCGACTTCGTCGCCCGCAGGCCCACGCCCGTTCCGCGCACCACACAGACCGCGCTGCCGTCGGACGCGGATCTGGACATGACCGGTCCGGATCGCTCCGCCGGCTACGACCGGGCATGGTGGTTCGCCCGATTCGTCGCCGACCGGTACGGCGTCGATGCGCTGCGCCGGTTGTACGAGCGGGCCTGCGGGCCCGGGCACCCGGACCTGCCCACCGCGATTCGCGAGGTGCTCGGCACCGATCTGGCGGGCCTGTCGGCACAGTGGTCGCAGTGGCTGAGGCGATAGCGTGAGCGGGCGATGACACGGGTTCTGCTGGTCACCAATGACTTTCCGCCGCGTCCCGGCGGTATCCAGTCCTACCTCGAGCAGTTCGTCCGGCGGCTTACCGCCGCCGGCGACCATGAGGTCGTCGTCTACGCGCCGCAATGGCGAGGTGCCGGCGACTACGACCGAGCGGCACCGTTTCGGGTTGTCCGCCATCCCGGCACGCTGATGCTGCCGCAACCAGGCGTGGACCGCCGGATGCGGAACCTGATCGGCGACCACGGTATCGAGACCGTGTGGTTCGGGGCGGCCGCACCACTGGCACTGCTGGCCCCCCGGGCGCGCGATGCCGGTGCGCAACGGGTGCTGGCCAGTACCCACGGTCACGAGGTGGGCTGGTCGATGCTGCCGGGCGCCCGGTCCGCGCTGCGCCGTATCGGTGAGAGCGTAGACGTGGTGACCTATGTGAGCCGCTACACCCGTGGCAGATTCGCCGCCGCGTTCGGTCCTCAGGCCTGCTTGGAACCGTTGTCGCCCGGGGTGGACACCGACCGTTTCGAGCCCGATTCGGTGGCTCGCGCTCAACTGCGGGCGCGCTATCGACTGGGCAACCGGCCGGTGGTGGTGTGCGTGTCGAGGTTGGTGCCACGCAAGGGCCAGGACATGCTGATCAGGGCGATGCCGGAGATCCGCCGCCGGGTGCCGGAAGCTGCCCTGGTGATCGTCGGCGGTGGACCGCAGGCGGCCAGCCTGCGCCGGTTGGCCGACGACCGCGGCGTCGCCGCCGATGTGGTGTTCACCGGTGGAGTGCCTGGCGACGAGCTGCCGGCCCACTACGCGATGGCCGACGTCTTCGCGATGCCGTGCCGGACCCGCGGCGCCGGCCTGGATGTGGAGGGCCTGGGCATCGTGTTCCTGGAGGCGTCGGCCACCGGGGTGCCGGTTGTTGCCGGGCGTTCCGGCGGGGCACCGGAGACCGTCCTTGAGGGACAGACCGGCCGGGTGGTCGACGGCCGCGCCCCCGAGGAGATCGCCGAAGCGGTCGCCGGACTGCTGTCCGATCCCGGCGCCGCCCGCCGGATGGGGGAGGCGGGACGGCGCTGGATCGCGCGGGACTGGAATTGGGAGACCCATACCGCCCGGCTGTCGGAGTTGCTGCGGGTGCGCACCGCGATTCCGCCGACCTAGACCGCGGTTCGTTGCGGTCCCGCCGGTGGCGTGTGTGAAGCTAGGCCGCGTGCACAGTGTTCAGGTCGCCGACGAGACTTTCGTGGCCGCTGCCCCCGCCGCAGTGGGCCGTGCGGTGTCTGATCGGGCTGCGTGGCGGAGATGGTTCCCGGACCTGGCCCTCG
>CAMCWJ010000123.1 GCA_945882475.1 Bifidobacterium breve | reverse complement strand
GAACACCGGCACGTAGTTGTTGATGAAATAGTCGTCGCGGGTTATTCCGGACTCCTCGGTGAAAGACGAGTGCAACTGGATGAGGTCCGGGCGCTGGGATCTCAGGTAGTCGGGAAATCCAGCCCAGCCAGTTCTCGTAAGTTCGCTGTTGGTAAGCAGTCCGAGATCAAGGATCTTGATTTTCTCGCAACACAGTCCTGGTTGGCCCACGTCGGTAACGAGGACCGAGATCTGCGGAATGTCCAAGAGCATCCGAACACGTTCCATGGCTTCGCCATTGGCGCGAAATGCCGAGAACGAGTACACCTTGGCTCGCGGATCGTCGCTGACGATTTGCGCTGCCCGCATAGCCATACCGGCCGAATCATAAGCGACCAAACCGACGCACGGAACTAGAAACATACCGGCGACGGCCAGTCGAGATCCGACGCCCAACCGGCGATGGATCCGGTCCGGAATCGGCACCGAAGTCACCGCGGCTACCACGAGCACCATCAACGCGGACATGCCCATCCGGCCGGGCAACGTGAAAATATTGGCACCGAACACAACGGTGAAGACAAAGAAGGCAGCCGCATAGGCCAGGCCGAAACTGATCAGAAGCGGAACGTCACGAGCCAGCGCACGGCTCTTGAGTTGCGCCAGCTTGAACCGAAGACTCTGACCGGACATCCTCAGTAATATCAGGAAGATAACCACCGCGGGCAACGCGGTGACCACAGGCTCAAAAACCCATCCGTAAAGCTGCTGGCCCCACCACGCCGGCGATGGATACGGCGGTGAGTACGGCGGCATCTGTTTTGCAATCATCGTGTTCGTGAACAGGACAGTGCCAAAGACCAGATAGCGCACCACCACCAGGGCGGCCACCGAAACGACCGACGCGCCAATCATCGCTACCAGCGATCGGCGATTTCGAGGAGATGACAGCACCCATACTGCGACGACTCCGGCGCCGACGTACCCGGTTGCCTCCAGCCGAATCCACGGGACGAGTGCCGCCAACACGGCCAGACTCCCCCAATGCCGGCCGTCGTCGTCGCGTAGAAGAAACAAAATGCCCATCACAACCAGACACAGCAGCGACATCTCCATACCGTTGCCGGTCTCCGAGCGGATCGGCCCCAGCAGGAACACCAGCACGGTGATCCACCAGGCGGCCGCGGGCACCGACGGGCGGATCAGTCGATAGAACAACACCGCCGCGGCGGCGGAGCACACTGCGGCGGCGAGTTGAGAGGCGAAGTGAAACCAGAAGAAACTCGGCGCCAAGGCCTTGTAAACGCCGGCCATCAACAGGAACCACAGCGGGCTGGTTGCGCCCTCGACCTGTTCTGACACCGGGGTAAGGCCGATGTGCCCGGTCTCGGCGAATGTCCGGGAAAATGCCAGCGTGATGAACCCGTCGTCCCATGCCTGCACCCCGACCGCCAGGGCAATGGCAATATGAGCGAGCAGAACGGTGACGAACAATCCCCCGGCGGAACGCAATCGAAGGCCCGTATCAGCCGCCCCTCGAACAGGTCCGATCACGCCGGCAAATTATGCCAGAGGACCGCTACTCGACCACTCCGCTGAGCCCGAATTCCGCCAACGTCTGCTCCACCAGCCCGCGCAGGCGCTCTTTGGAGTTCTCCGCGTCGAGTTGGTATGCCTCCACCGAGACCGAGACCTTGCCGTTGATCCGACCGGAGACGACGACCAGCTGACCATGTGAGCGCTGCATCTCGCCCAGAGTGACGTCGCTGTCGAGTGCCCTAATGAACACGAAGTCGGCCGGGCTGCCGTCGACCCTCGACAACTCCGGCGGAAGGTCGCCGAGGTTCGAGCACGAGATCGGCAGGTCCTCGGAGTAGGCGAACAGCAGGTCAGCAATACCCTTGACCGCGCCCTGCGGCAGCCACGGAATCAGCGGCATGATCTCCATGACCGGATCGGGTTCGTTCTTCGCCTTCTCGCGTGCCTCACGGACTCCATTGCGGGCCTCGGTCAGGTCGGTCGTCACCCTCGTCGGGTCGACAGTGGCGTTCGCGAACGCCATCGCCAAAGCGCGGTCGTCATCGAGGCTTTCCCGGAGATTGATCGCGATGACCAGGGTAACGTCGCCATCCGAGACACGCCTGCGACCCAGGTATTCACCCAGCTTCGCGGCAAATCCCGCGAGCAGCGAATAGCTATTTCCGCCAAGGGATTCCGCTTTGGCATCCCATTCGGGGATATCCACGTAGACGGCGACGGACGGCACCACGACATGACTACCGTCCACCGGTTTGGCATGCGCGGCGCGGGCACGGGCGAAATCGTCGCGCTTGGCGCGCAGCATCTTGGCGGCCTTGACCGCGGTGCGTGCGGTCAGTGGCAGATCTCGGAAGGCTTGGGAGAAATCAGAGATGACAGCCTTGCGGCGGGACCAGGACCCTGGCCGCTCGTAGCCGGTCTGACGGATGTTGCCGGTGATGCCCTCGAAGACCGCCATCAGGGCCCCGACGCCGTCGCCGATGACGTGCGATGCCACGATGCTGGCCGCGGTGGATCCGTCGTCGAGGGGTTGCACCGCGAGGTGCCAGCCAGGTCCGCGTTCGGGGTCGATCGGCAGCTTGGTCAATTCGTCTGCCCAGTCCATCAGCTGAGCGCGAGGCCGGGAATGCTCGGCGACATGGATCGGCGGCGGCGGTCCCTCCGGTTGCACCCATCTCGGCCGACCGAACGGCAGCGGTGAACGCTCGATGAGCCTGCTGCCCAACGATGCGTAGAGGTTGCGGTGAAACGTCTCGAACCCCGCATAGTCGAACTCGTGCTCGTAGACCCAGACACACTGCATCAACTGACCGCGCCCGGTCGCGCGATGTAACTCGAGTGCGGTGTGGTCGAGAAACTCCAGCCGATGTTCGGCTTTGCGGGTCTGAGTTGTCACCGGTACCTCTTTCGACTACGCAATTTTCAACTACGCGATCTCGCCGGTGAGACCGAATTCGGTCAGTGTCTGCGCCACCAACTCGCGCAGCCCGCGCTGGGAGTTATGGGCGCGTGGCTGGTGGCTGATCACGGTAAGCGAGATCAGTCCGTCGATGCGCCCAGATGTGACGGTCAGGATGCCGCCGCGGCGATCCAGTGACTCGCTGGTGACGTTGCGGTCTACGCCCCGGAAACTGAAGTACTCCGCCGCGGTGCCGTCGACGCGATTGAGTTCGGCCGGCAGGTCCCCGAAGTTGGACACCGAGACCGGCAGATCGGCCGAGAACCCGAAGGCGACGTCGACGATCCGGCCGAAGGCCCGTTTGGGAACGAACGGCAGCAGTGGCAGCAGTTCCACCATCTCGTCGGGAACCTCACGGGCGGTCTTGAGTCCGTTGCGGATCGCGGTCCGCACCTCGGTCAGGTCGGTGGTCACACCATCCGGGTCGAAGCTCACGCTGGCGATCGACACGACGTTGCCGCCGGTGTCGTGCAGGCCCTCCCGCTCGCTCACCGGGATCATCAGCGTCACGGCGCCGTCGGAATCGCGGGTCCGTCCAAGATGCTCGGCTATTCGGCCCGCGAATGCCGCAACCAGTGAAAAGCTGTTGCCGCCAAGGCTTTCGGCGAGCGTGTCCCAGTCGCGGGCGTCGATGAAGATCGACGTCGACGGCAACAGGGCGGTGCCACCGGTGGCCGAGAGGGCCGGGCGGGACGCAGCGGGGCGGGCGAGCTCGCTGCGCCGCTTGGCGGCCACCCTGACTGCTTTGCGCAGGGTCTGGCCCAATTCCGGGAGGTCGCGGGCGATCTGGCGGAGGTCTTCGCGCACCGCCGTACGCCGGGACCGAGCTCCGGCCGGTGGATAGTCGACGTCGCGAGTGGTGCCATTGATCGCCTCAACTGCCGCCATGAAGGCGCCAACGCCGTCGGATATGCAGTGCGACACCACCAGACTGATTGCGGTCGATCCGTCGATGAACCGCTGTGCGCTGATCCGCCAGCCCGGTCCCCACTGGGGATCTAACGGGAGAGCCACTTGCTCGTCGGCCCAGTCGTACAGCTCCGTCCGATCGCGGCCGGACTCGGCGACGTGCACCTCGGCCGGGGCGGTCGGCGCGGCCACCCACCGGTGGCGGCCGAACGGCAGCGGCGAGGGCTCGATGGCGCGGGCCATGAAACCCCTGCCGAAGTTGCGCTGGAACCGTCGCAGGCCCTCAAGATCGATCGGATGCTCGTAGACCCAGATCGCCTGCATCACCGCTTCCTGGCCGGCCGTCCGCATCCCCAGGAACAACGCCTGATCCGGGTAGGCCAAGACGTTGTCAGGTTGCGGGGAATCTCCACCGGCGGCCACCACAGAATGATCGGGGGTCACACTTTCGCCTTCGGTATCCGGGGGGACGACAGGGTGTCCGCGCGACCCTCGGTCGCACGCAGATAGACCACCTTCATGAGGTCGACATACTGCGCCACCGATTCGCGGGCGGCGGCGTTGTTGGGGTAGGCCACGGTCACGGCAGTCCCGGCGTCACGTCGGTTCACCCACATGCCGATCTGGTTCGCTGCGCCAAGGTCGGTATAGAGGACGCCGCCGCGCTGCTGCCACTGCCCGATGACAACCGGATCCAACGGCGGCAGACCCATGTCCAGATAAGACAGCATCGGCACGCCCGGGCCAGGCTTACGGATGCCGGGAAGTGGGCTGGCCAACTCCAGCACCCGCTCGATCGGCACGTCCGCCAGGTGCATTCCGTCATCGAAGGCCCCCTGCGCTGCCTTGGCGACGTCGATGAACGAGCGCCCCGTCACCGGAACCGAGATCGGGACCAACCCGGTGAACCACCCGGTCGTCGCGAACTCCGCCGCACTCCGGCGGGTCGTTGTCGGAGTGACCACGTTGTAGACGTCGACTCCGCAGAGTTCGCGCTCGGCGATCGCCGCACAGGCGAACACGCCACCGATGAACCGAACACCGGCAGCGGCGCAGCTTGCCTCGAATCGATCGGTTTCCCGGGCATCCATCAATTGGACGGTGATCAGATCGCCGGTACACGGTTCTGCCGGATCACCAAGGGGAAGAGGGAATTTCGGGAGCGTGCCACCGTTGTCCTCGAGGAATCCGATCCACTCGGCCACCTCCGGGGATTGCAGTGTCAACCCGCTGGTGTAGTCCCGCTGCCGAGCGCAGTAATCCAGGTAGCGACCCGCCTCCGGGAGTCGGATCGGTACTCCCCCCTCGACGAGGGTTGCGTAGTTCTGCTGCAACTCCACGAACAGACCCACGATGAACATCGCGTCGGCGTGCAGGTGATCGATGCTGGCATAGACCGTGAAGTGATCGGCGCGCTGAATAACACCGAAGCGGAAGCAGTCCCACTGCAACGGGCTCGGCGTCTCGAGGATGTGATCGCGCCACTGCGCAGCGTTCATCTCGCCATGCTTGGTCGCAACGAAACCGATGTCAGCCGGGTTGGCGATGGTGTGGCGAACGAGGCGGTCGTCGCCGTCGAATCCGAACCAGCTGTGGTAGGTGTCGTGACGGCGGAGGTAGGCGTTGATGACGTAGGTCATCGCCCGGATGTCACAGCGGCCTGGGGAGTTCCACGTCGGGATCAGTAGTCGGGCCATCTCCAGACCGTTCGCCGAGTGCGCCCGGTAGGTGCGGACGTGCTGCTCCTGCTGGTAGCTGGCCGGCACGTCGCTGACAGGCGCCTGCGCGACCTTCTCCAGGCACCCGGGCGACGGGCTCCAGGACACCACCGAACCCGGCGCATCGACCCAGTCATGGATTGCCGTCAGCGCAACCACAGAACTCGTTCCCCTATCCGAACCCCGTCAGCGAGCTGACGTGAGGACACCGGCAAGCGTTTCGCAGAGGCTCTCGGCCAGCGCGCGGACGGTGGTGATGTCCGTGGATCGGACCCGGATTCCGGTCTCGGTCTCGATCCGGGTGCGCAGCTCGAGGTTGCCCAGCGAGTCCAAACCATACTCCGAGATCGGCCGATCGGGGTCGGTGGAACGCCGAAGGATCAGGCCGAGTTGCTCGGCCACGAGGCGCCGCACCCGGGCGGGCCACTCCTCCCGCGGCAGCGAGTGCAGTTCGGTACGGACGCTGCTGGTGTCGGCCGGCCGATCAGCAATGGCCGCGACCGCCTGGGCGAACGGGCTGCGCTGCGCCAGATCGGTAAGCCACGGGGTACCGATCACCGGCGCGTAGCCGGTGTGCGCCCGGTTGTGCCGCAGCATCGCCTCGAAAGCGTAGGCGCCCTCCTCGGGGCTGATCATGGTCGTATCGCCGGAGGCGGCCAGGTGGGCGCCGGCGCCGATCTCGTCCCAGGCCGCCCAGGCGATCGCCGTTGCCGGCAGGCCCTGGGCCCGCCGCCACTGGGTGAACCCGTCGAGCCAGCTGTTGGCCGCGGCGTAGGCGCCCTGCCCAGGTGAGCCGAGCAACGCCGCTGCCGAGGAGAAGGAGCAGAACCAGTCCAGCGGCTGGGTGGTGGTGGCGCGATGCAGATTCCAGGCGCCGTACACCTTCGGGGCCCAGTCGCGCTCGATGAGTTCATCAGTGATGTTGGGCAGGATCGCGTCCTCGACCACCGCGGCGGCGTGCAACACGCCACGCAGTGGCAGACCGGTGGCGGTCGCCACGACCACCAACCGGTCGACGGTCTCCGGGCACGCGATATCCCCGGTGACGACCTCGATCTCGGTACCGGCTGCGCGCATCCGCGCGATCTCCGCCAGCACTGCGGGCTTGGGCCGGGACCGCGAGTTGAGAACGATCCGGCCGGAGCCCGCCGCCGACATTTTGGCGGTCAGGAACAAGCCCAGCCCGCCGAGGCCGCCGGTGACGATATAGGCGCCGTCGGCGCGGAAGACCCGCGCCTGCTCCGGCGGCACCACAACGTAGCTGTGTCCCACCCGGGGGATGGACAGGATCAGCTTGCCGGTGTGCTCGGCCGCACCCATCACGCGGATGGCGGTGGCGGCCTCGGCCAGCGGGTAGTGCGAGGTCTCCGGTTGCGGCAGAACACCTTCGGCGGTGAGCCGGTAGACGGTGTCGAGCAATTCGCGGATCCGAGCCGGGTGCGTCGCACACATCAGCGCGAGATCCACGCCGTAGAAGGACAGGTTGCGGCGGAACGGGAACAGACCCATCCGGGTGTCGCCGTAGATGTCCTTCTTGCCGATTTCGACGAACCGGCCACCGAAGGCCAGCAGATCGACACCGGCCCGCTGGGCCGCACCGGTCAGCGAGTTCAGCACGATGTCCACGCCGTAGCCGTCGGTGTCGGATCGGATCTGCTCGGCGAACGCCACGCTGCGGGAGTCGTACACATGGTCGATACCCATGCGGCGCAACATGTCCCGGCGTTCCTCGGTGCCCGCGGTGGCATAGATCTCGGCTCCGGCGAGTCGCGCGATCGCGATCGCGGCCTGGCCCACGCCACCGGTGGCGGAGTGGATCAGCACCTTGTCTTCTGCCCCGATCCGGGCCAGGTCCTGCAGGCTGTACCAGGCGGTGGCGGCGGCGGTGGACACCGCGGCAGCCTGGTCGTCGCGCAGGCCCGCGGGCAGCGTGACGGCGACATCGGCGTCGACAGTCACGAAGGTGCCCCAGCAGCCATTGGGCGACATGCCGCCCACGCGGGTTCCGACCCGATGCGAGGTGACGCCGGGACCGACAGCGGTGACCACGCCGGCGAAGTCGATGCCCAACTGCGGGTTGCCCGCGAAGCTCGGGTACCGGCCCATCGCGACCAGAACGTCGGCGAAGTTCAGGCTCGAGGCGGTCACCGCCACCTCGATCTGACCCGGCCCGGGCGGGACCCGATCGAAGGCGGTCAACTCCAGGGTCTGCAGATCCCCGGGTGACCGGACTTCCAGGCGCATGCCCTCCCGCTCATGGTCGACCACGGTGGTGTGGCGCTCATCGGGACGAAGTGGGCTCGGGTACAGGTGCGCGGTGTAGAAATCGGAGGCCCGGAACGCCGTCTCATCCAGGTCGAAACCGAGCCGCAATTGCTGGGCCACACACTTGCCGTCGGTGCGCTCGTCAACATCGATCTGGGTC
>CAMCWJ010000122.1 GCA_945882475.1 Bifidobacterium breve | reverse complement strand
CATCAGCCTGGAGGTGTCGCACTTATCCGCGAAGCAGGAATCGGTGGCCATCACGAAGAACAGCGAGAACCACACCGAACCCAAAGCCGCGACGACGGTGAGCACGCACATCACTGCCGTGAACACGATGTCGGCGGTCGAATGCCGGCGAACCGCTGGCCGGCTGGACGGATGCGTCACGCCAGCGACTATGCCCTTCGAAGGGGACGGGAGTACAGTGGGCTTCGTGCAGCGCGTGCTCCTCCTCGGACGCCGCGACGGGGTCTGATCCAGACTGGCTTCCCGTCGCGGGTTTTCGCGATCCGCCGGTCTGAAGTCCCTTCCACTTCCCGGAGCCACATCGTGACCATCCATTCGACATCCGAGCCGTTCGATTCCGTCGACGCCTACGTATCGGCCCGCACCATCAAAACGCCCGCCGGAGAACGCCGCGACGGCCAGCCCGCCTGGAACACCCAGCGCAACTCGGCTATGCCGGTGAACCGCTACCGGCCATTCGCTCTCGAGGTCGAACCGATCGCACTGCCGGACCGCACCTGGCCGGACAAGGTCATCGAACACGCACCCATGTGGTGCGCGGTCGACCTGCGCGACGGCAATCAGGCCCTGATCGATCCGATGAGCCCCGCCCGCAAGCGTCGGATGTTCGATCTGCTGGTCCGCATGGGCTATAAGGAGATCGAAGTCGGCTTCCCCTCGGCCAGCCAGACCGACTACGACTTCGTCCGCGAGATCATCGAGCAGGGCGCCATCCCCGAGGACGTCACCATCCAGGTGCTCACCCAGTGCCGGCCGGAGTTGATCGAGCGGACCTTCCAGGCCTGCGCGGGCTCACCGAACGTGATCGTGCACTTCTACAACTCGACCTCGATCCTGCAGCGGCGGGTGGTGTTCCGCGCCGACCGCGAGGAGGTCAAACGGATCGCCACCGACGGAGCGCGAAAGTGCTTGGCGGAGGCGGCAAAGCATCCCGGGACGCGATGGCGCTTCGAGTATTCGCCGGAGTCCTACACCGGCACCGAACTCGCCTATGCCAAGGATGTCTGCGACGCCGTCGCCGACGTCATCGAGCCGACGCCGGACTGGCCGTTGATCATCAACCTGCCCGCCACGGTGGAGATGGCAACACCCAACGTCTACGCCGACTCGATCGAGTGGATGAACCGCAATCTCGCCCGCCGGGACTCAATCATTCTGTCCCTGCACCCGCACAACGATCGCGGAACTGCCGTTGCCGCATCGGAATTGGGCTTTGCCGCCGGTGCCGACCGCATCGAAGGCTGCCTCTTCGGCAACGGCGAGCGCACCGGGAACGTCTGCCTGGTGACCCTCGGTTTGAATCTGTTCACCCGGGGGGTCGATCCGCAGATCGACTTCTCCAACATCGACGAGATCCGGCGCACAGTGGAGCACTGCAACCAATTGCCGGTTCACGAGCGCCACCCTTACGGCGGCGATCTGGTGTACACGGCGTTCTCCGGCAGTCACCAGGACGCCATTAACAAGGGTCTTGACGCGATGAAGATCGACGCCGACGAGGCTGGCGCGGATGTCGAGGACGTTCTGTGGCAGGTGCCCTACCTGCCGATCGACCCCAAGGATGTCGGCCGCACCTACGAGGCTGTCATCCGGGTGAACTCGCAGTCCGGCAAGGGCGGGGTGGCCTACATCATGAAGGCCGACCACGGACTGGTGCTGCCGCGGCGACTGCAGATCGAGTTCAGCCAGGTGATCCAGCGGATCGCCGAGGGGACGGGCGGCGAGGGCGGCGAGGTCTCGTCGAAGGAGATGTGGGACGCGTTCGGCGACGAGTATCTGACCCCGGTTCGGCCGTTGGAACGCATCCGGCAACGGGTGATCGGCGCGGAGATCGACGGCGGGACCGACGTCATCGAGGCGACGGTGAAAATCGACGGCGTCGAGACCGAGATCCGCGGCGAGGGCAACGGACCGCTGGCCGCGTTCGTCGACGCACTGGGCACCGTGGGCATCAATGTAAGCGTGCTGGACTACTCCGAGCACGCGATGTCCGCCGGTGAGGAGGCCGCCGCCGCCGCGTACGTCGAGGCCTCGATCGGTGGGCGCACGGTGTGGGGCGTCGGGATCGCGACCTCGATCACCACCGCGTCATTGCGCGCGGTGGTCTCGGCGGTCAACCGCGCGTCGCGGTCGGCCTGAACCTCAGAACAGGGCGTACTGGCGGCCCTGACCGGGTGGCTGCTCGAAGATGTCGACCCCGGTACCGTCGGCGACCGCACCGATGCCGTGCATGAAATGTTCGTCGGAGACCGTAGGGACGCCGAGTTCGCGGGCTTGATAGCCCTTGCCCCGCGCAGGCTCGGATTCGTTACACACCACCAGCGACGTGTCCGGGTCCACAACATCGGTGTAGGCCAGGCCGGCGTGCAGGATCCGCTCGACTAATTCCTCGTGGGTGCGGTTCACTTCGGCCGACAACGCCACCCGCATGCCCTGAACCAGTGGCTGCGACGGCAGGTAGCGGCCGGGATTGCGGAACGGGCAGGGCATCCGCGCCGCGAGTGCCTTCAGCGGACGTAACTCCTCGTGGGTGACGTGCCCGTTGGGCCAGCGCCGACGGCTCAGCGGCCGGACCGGCAGCCACACGTCGCGCTCACGGGCCCTTTCCAACGCCGGGGTCAGCACCCGCGAAAGCACCAGCGCGTCGTCGAAAGCGTCATGAGCGTGCCGTTGCTCGATATTCCAATGCCGCGCAAGGGTTTCCAGCCGAAGATTCTCCAGGCCCAGATCGAGGCGGCGAGCCAATTCGACCGTGCACATGACACTGTCGACGGGCAGCGCGGTCTGGGCGATCTCCGCCTCGGCGACCAGAAACGAGTAATCGAACGCCGCGTTGTGGGCCACCAGGGTCCGGCCGTGCATCAGTTCGGCGAGGTCGGAGGCGATGTCGGCGAAGGCAGGCTGGTCCTCAAGCATCTCGGCGGTCAAGCCGTGCACGTGGGTCGGACCGGGATCGACACCGGGATTGAGCAGGCTGACCACCGATCGCTCGACATTGCCGTCCGGGTCGACCGCGAGGGCCGCGACGCTCAGCACCCGGGCCAGGCCCGGGCTGAAGCCCGAGGTCTCCACATCGACCACAACCCAGCCGTCGCCCGGGTCGTCGGAGGGCCGGCCCCAGGTATTGCTCACATCCGTCAGGATGGCATGCGCCCCTGACAGCGCCGGGTACATCGGAGAAGTGTCGGGCCGGTGCCTGCGGTGTGGGCATAAACTTCCTCCCGATGGCCAGGCCGACGATGACACTGCGGGGACGTGCCGCGCTCGGGGCCGGTGCGGCCGCGCGCTGGGCCTCCCGGGCGACCGGTCGCGGTGCGGGGGCGATGATCGGCGGCCTGGTCGCCATGACCCTGGACCGGACAGTCCTGCGGCAGCTCGGATCCGGTCGGCGCAGCGTCATCGTCACCGGCACCAACGGCAAGTCGACGACCACCCGGATGACGGCAGCCGCGCTGGCGACGATTGGCGGCGTGGCGACCAACAGCGAGGGCGCCAACATGGACGCCGGACTGGTGGCGGCGCTGGCCGGCGCGCGCGATGCTCCGCTGGCGGCCCTCGAGGTCGACGAAATGCACGTTCCGCACGTCGCCGACGCCGTCGACCCGGCGGTGATCGTGCTCCTGAACCTCTCCCGCGATCAGCTGGACCGGGTCGGCGAGATCAACCACATCGAGCGGACACTGCGCGCGGGCCTGGCCCGCCATCCCGCAGCGGTGATCGTGGCCAACTGCGACGACGTGCTGATGACCTCGGCGGCGTATGACTGCCCGAATGTGGTGTGGGTGGCCGCCGGCGGGAGTTGGGCTGGAGATTCGGTGAGCTGTCCGCGCAGCGGCGAGGTGATCATGCGCGAGGGTTCACACTGGCGATCCACCGGAACTGATTTCGTACGGCCCACCCCGCAGTGGTGGGTTGATGACGAAAACCTCTACGGCCCAGCCGGTCTGGTGATACCGATGCGGCTGTCGCTGCCCGGTGCGGTGAACCGTGGCAACGCCGCGCAGGCCGTCGCAGCGGCTGTGGCGATGGGAGCCGACCCGGCGGCCGCGGTGGCGGCGGTATCGGGAATCGACGAGGTCGCCGGGCGCTACCGCACGGTGCGGATCGGGGACCACACCGCCCGGCTACTGCTGGCAAAGAACCCTGCCGGTTGGCAGGAGGCGTTGTCGATGGTGGACAAAACCGCTGCCGCAGTGGTGATCTCGGTCAACGGGCAGGTTCCCGACGGGGAGGATCTGTCGTGGCTGTGGGATGTGCGATTCGAGCATTTCGGCTCGACCGCGGTGGTGGCGGCCGGCGAGCGCGGAACCGACCTGGCGGTGCGGTTGGGCTATGCCGGCGTCGAGCACACCCTGGTGCACGAGACATTGGCGGCGATCGAGTCATGTCCGCCGGGCCACGTCGAGGTCGTCGCCAACTACACGGCATTCCTGCAATTGCAACGCGCACTGGAGCGGGTGCCATGACGGTGCGGATCGGTCTGGTACTGCCCGATGTGATGGGCACCTACGGCGATGGCGGCAACGCCGTGGTGCTGCGGCAGCGCCTGCTGATGCGCGGCATCGACGCCGAGATCGTCGAAATCACCTTGGCCGACCCGGTACCCGATTCACTGGACCTCTACACCCTCGGCGGGGCCGAGGACTACGCCCAGCGGTTGGCCACCCAGCATCTGCTGCACCACCGGGGCCTGCAACGCGCCGCGTCCCGTGGCGCGCCGGTGCTGGCGATCTGTGCGGCGATCCAGGTGCTCGGGCACTGGTATGAAACCTCGGCCGGCGAGCGGGTCGAGGGCGTGGGACTGCTGGATGTCACCACCTCCCCACAGCCCGAACGGACGATCGGCGAAGTGGTGTCCACGCCACTGGTCGATGGATTGAGCGAGCCGCTGACGGGATTCGAAAACCACCGCGGCGGAACGGTGTTGGGCCCCGACGCCCGGCCGTTGGCTGCGGTGGTCAAGGGTGCGGGCAACCGGGCCGGCGATGGTTATGACGGCGCGGTACAGGGCAGCGTGGTCGCTACCTATCTGCACGGACCCTGCCTGGCCCGCAATCCCGAACTCGCCGACCTGCTGTTGTCGCGGGTGGTCGGGCCGCTGGCACCGCTGGAACTGCCCGAGGTCGATCGGTTGCGCAGGGAGCGGTTGGCGGCACCGCGGCGGGTCTGATTGCGCCCAATCCAAGAGCGGCGAAAGGCCGCTAGACCATCGCGCGGCGACCGGAGAGGGCGCGGCCCAGGGTCAGCTCGTCGGCGAATTCGAGGTCGCCGCCCATCGGTAACCCGGAGGCGATACGGCTGATGGTCAGTCCCGGGATGTCGCGGAGGATGCGGACCAGATAGGTGGCGGTGGCCTCGCCCTCGGTGTTGGGGTCGGTGGCGATGATCACTTCGGTGATGTCCACGCCATCCACCCGCTCCCCGATCCTGTTGAGCAACTGCCGGATTCGCAGCTGCTCGGGTCCGATTCCGGACAACGGGTCCAGCGCGCCGCCGAGGACGTGATAGCGGCCGCGGAACTCACGCGTACGTTCGACGGCCTGCACGTCCTTGGGCTCCTCGACCACGCACACCTGCGTCCCGTCCCGGCGGGCGTCGGCGCAGATCCGGCAGCGTTCGGTTTCCGAGACGTTGCCGCACACCTCGCAGAACTGCACCCCGTCGCGCACCCGGGTCAGCGCCGCGGTGAGCCGGTCGATGTCCGGCGGTTCGACCGAGAGCAGGTGAAAGGCGATCCGCTGCGCACTCTTGGGCCCGATACCCGGCAGCTTGCCGAGTTCGTCGATCAGATCCTGGACGGGCCCCTCGAACAAGTCAGGACTCCGGCTGCGGCTGGCCCGACAGCGGGCCCAGGATCGTCTTGACGGTTTCGCGCATGTTCTCCGCGGCGTCGGCGAGAGCGCCGACGATCAGGTCTTGCAGGGTGTCGACATCGGCGGGGTCGACGACCGAGGGGTCGATGCGCACCGACGCCACCTGACCGTGACCGTTCAGCGTCACCTCCACCAGTCCGCCGCCGGCCTGACCCTGCACCTCGGTCGCCGCGATCTGCTGCTGGGCCTCAAGCAGCTTGTGCTGCATCTGATGGGCCTGGGCAAGGGCGGCCTGCAGGTTGGCCAGGCCCGGCGGCGGCTGCACGCCGAAGGCGCCCAGATCGCCCGGGTTTCCCGGTGGAATGCCTGGTTGCATGACGGTCTCCTTGCGTCTTGGTCTCGACTTCGTTGCGTCTGGCCGCTGGGGCGGTCGGTGACTTTCAAGCGTAGTCGCCCGGGGATTACCGTAAGCCGCGTGCTGAAGTTCACTCCGATGCGTGTCGTGGCCGCAACGTCGACCTGCCTCCTACTGGCCGCATCCTCGGTCGTGGCTCCGGTCGGCCACGCCGCACCCAGCAGCATCGCGGGCATGGTCGTGTTCATCGACCCCGGCCACAACGGCGCCAACGACGACTCCATGACCCGCCAGGTTCCCACCGGCCGCGGCGGCACCAAGGACTGCCAGGCCAGCGGAACCACCACCGAAAGCGGCTATCCCGAGCACTCCTTCACCTGGGACACCTCGCTGCGGATCCGCCAGCAGCTGATGAGACTCGGCGTGGGCACCGCGATGTCGCGGGGCAACGACGACGCAGTCGGCCCGTGCGTGGACGAACGCGCCGCGATGGCCAACGCGCTGGCGCCGAACGCGGTGCTGTCGATTCATGCCGACGGCGGGCCCAGCACCGGGCGCGGCTTCCACATTCTGTATTCCAGCCCGCCGCTCAATGCCGTGCAGGCCGGGCCGTCGGTGCAACTGGCCCGCATCATGCGGGAGCAGCTGGCCGGCTCGGGCATTCCGCCGGCGACCTACATCGGCACCGACGGGCTCAACCCACGCGCCGATATCGCGGGACTCAATCTCGCGCAGTACCCGTCGATACTCATCGAACTGGGCAACATGAAGAACCCGGTGGACTCGACTCTGATGACGACCGAGGAAGGCCGGCAGAAGTACGCCGACGCCGTGGTCAAGGGCGTGGTCGCGTTCCTGTCGACCCAGCCCGCCCGAACTGTCTAGGGCAAACCTCGCTCGACTGCTTTCTTCAGGTTGGCCAGCACCTCGGCCTGGATCTTGCGCAGACCCGGTGGGGCGAAGGCCCGCTCGAAGAAACCACCTACGCCGTCCGCACCGGTCCAGGTGGTCTTGACTGTGACGCTGGATCCGGCCGCGCCGGCCGGGGCAACGGTCCAGTTGGTCACCATCGAGGAATTGGCGTCCTTCTCGATGACGGTACGACCGGCGACGTCGACGTCCGCCCGGACCGTACGGGATCGCGATTTGGTGGCCTGCAGCGTCCAGGTGGCGACGGTGCCACGGCCCTGGCCGCCCTGGAGAACCTGATAGCCGCGGTAGTGCGGCGACAGGATTTTCGGGCGGACGTCCCGGTAGTCGGCGACCGCGTCGAGAACTTTCGTCGGTTCGGCGTCGATCAGAATCGTGCTGGACGCGCTGACCTGTCCCATCAAGGCTCCTCGGAATGCGTTTTACGGATGGATTTTGTGTAGTTGCGTGATCAGCCGTCGATGCGACGAGCGCCCAGTTCGGTCTGCAGCAGTTCCATCGCCGCTTCCTCAGGGTCCCGTCGGGGCGCGTCATCGTCACGGCCGACCTCGGCGATCATGCTGTCTTCTTCGGCGCGCAGGTCTTCACGGGGTTCCGGTTCGGGTTCCGCCGGGGCGACGGGAGCCGACTCGCCCGTGCCGACCTCACAGCGCACCCGCCAGTTCACCCCGAGCGCGTCTTTAAGTGCCTCGCGGATCACGTCGGCGTTGCGTTGCTCACTGATTCGCTTGGCTAACGGCGCGGATTCATGCATCAGCACCAGCGTGCCGTCCTCCACCGTGCGTACGATCGCGCCCGCCAGCATCACCTCGGTGGTCCGACTGCGTTCCCGCACCTTCTCCCGCACCGTTGGCCACATACTGCGGACCGCCGCCGCACCAGGTTCGCCAGGCCC
>CAMCWJ010000121.1 GCA_945882475.1 Bifidobacterium breve | reverse complement strand
GCGCGCACCCAGGCCAACGCGGCCAGCACGTCGCGCAGGCCGACATTGGTGTCGAAGCCCCCGTGGTGGCCGGAGAAGTCGGCGAAGCCCAGCGCCCCCAGCCGGTAGTTCAGTGTGACGACCACGACGCCGGACCCGCCGGCGAGCACCGTCCCGTCGTAGAGGGGCTGGCTGCCGGAGCCGAAGATATAGGCACCGCCGTGCACCCACACCATCACCGGCCTGGCGGTGAGTGCCTCGCCCGACGGCGCCCAGACATTGAGAAACAGGCAGTCCTCGTCGGTCCGGGCACCCGGGCCCAGCGGAACCGGGCTGCGGGGTTGCGGGCAGGCCGGGCCGAATTCGACTGCATCGAGGACCTCGGTCCAGGGCTGGGGCGGCTGCGGCGCCCGCCAGCGCAACTCCCCCGTCGGCGGCGCGCCGTAGCGAATGCCCTTGAACACCGCGACCCGGCCGTCGTCGCTGCCGCGCACCGGACCGTGACTGGTCTCGACCACAGGGTGGGGCGAGAGAGTGGGGCGCTGCACCCGCACCACGGTACCCGCGACGGCGCACGGCTAGGGTTGCCAACCGGAGGTGGGCAGTGGCGATGCGCAGGTGGGCGTTGTTGCTCGGCGCGATCGTCGCCGAAGTCGCCGGCACGCTGTCGTTGCGGGCCTCCCAGGATCATCGCGGCTGGCTGGTGCTGGTGGTCGTCGGCTACCTGACCGGCTTCGCCCTGCTGGCCCAGGTGCTGCGGGCCGGCATGCCGATCGGGGTCGCCTACGGGATCTGGAGCGCGCTGGGCACCGCGGTCATCACGGTGACCGCCGCGGTGATCTTCGGCGATCCGTTCACCGTGCCGATCGTGATCGGGATCGGGCTGATCATCGCCGGGGTGCTGCTGGTGCAATTGGGCTCCCCCGCCGGGAAACCGGACGGAGCCGGCCGGTGAGTTGGCTGACCCTGGCCGGGGCGATCCTGCTCGAGTTGTGTTCGACGCTGGCACTGCGGGCCTCCGACGGGTTCCGGGACCGCCGCTGGATCGCGCCGGTGGTGATCGGTTACCTGTCGTCGTTCGCACTGCTGTGGGTGACGCTGTCGTTGGGCATGCCGGTCGGGATCGCCTACGGCGTGTGGTCGGCGTGCGGTGTCGCCCTGGTGGCGGTGGCGGGCCGGGTGCTGTTCGAGGAGCCACTGACCGCACCGATGCTGGCCGGGATCGCGCTGATCATCGGCGGGGTGCTCACCATCGAATTCTCCGGTTCGGTCCGGTGACCCGGGGGCCGGTCGCCCGCACCGACCAAGCAAGATGGCAGCCATGACCGCACCGGTGCTGGCCCAACTCGCCGACCGGTTGGGCGTGGCCACCGCCTACCACGACTGGATCGGCAATCTGATTCCGGTGCAGAGCGCCACGGTGGTTGCCGTGCTGGCCGCGCTGGGGGTGCGCGCCGACACCGAAGATGATTGTGTCGCAGCGCTTTCCGATCTGGATGCTCGGTACTGGTCGAGTCCGTTGCCGCCGACGACCATCGCCAAGTCCGGCACCGAGACCACCGTCTGGACCCATGTCACCCATGGCGACCCGGCTCGGGTGTGGATTCGGTTGGAGGACGGCGGGGTGCGCACCGACGTGCGGCAGGCCGAGAACTTCAGCGCGCCATTCGATCTAGGCGACCGCCGGATCGGCGAGGCCAGCTTCGTGTTGCCCGCCGACCTTCCGCTGGGCTACCACCGGCTGCACCTGAGTTCCGGTGCCGAAGAGTGCGACGCGCCGCTGATCGTCACCCCGGCCTGGCTGGGCCTGCCCGCGCGGATGGGGTCGGCCCGGGCGTGGGGTCTGGCCACCCAGCTCTACAGCGTTCGCTCGGAAGGCTCCTGGGGCACCGGCGATCTGGCCGACCTGGCCGACCTCGCGGTCTGGGCGGGCTCCCGGCACCGGGCCGGTTTCATCCTGGTCAATCCGCTGCACGCGGCCGCGCCCACCAAACCCATGGAGCCCTCGCCCTACCTGCCGACGTCGCGGCGGTTCGTCAGCCCGCTGTATCTGCGGGTGGAGGCGATCCGCTAATTCGGCCTGCTGCCCAAGCGCGGGCCGGCGCACAAACTGCAGGAGTCGCTGCGCGCCCGGGTGCGCAAGGCCGACATCATCGACCGGGACTCCGCGTGGGAGGCCAAGCGGGCGGCCCTGAAGCTGGTGTTCCGGGTGCCGCGCTCGGCGGGCCGCGAGTTGGCGTTCGAGGCCTATAAGGACCGCGAGGGCGCCGCGCTGGACGACTTCGCCACCTGGTGCGCGCTGGCCGAGAAGTACGGCGACGACTGGCGGGCCTGGCCGGCGGGCATGCGCCACCCGGCCAACCCGGAGGTCGCCACGTTCGCCGAGCGCCATCGGGATGCCGTGGATTTCCACCGCTGGCTGCAGTGGCAACTCGATGAGCAGTTGGCCCACGCGCAGTCCGAGGCGGTGCGGACCGGGATGCCGCTGGGCATCATGCATGACCTGGCGGTCGGGGTGCACCCCAGCGGGGCGGACGCCTGGGCACTGCAGGACGTGCTGGCGCTCGGTGTCAATGCCGGTGCGCCGCCGGATGAGTTCAACCAGCTGGGTCAGGACTGGTCGCAGCCGCCGTGGCGGCCGGATCGGCTCGAAGCCCTTGGCTACCAACCGTTCCGGGCACTGATCCAGGCGATCCTGCGGCACGCCGGCGGGGTCCGCATCGACCACATCATCGGCTTGTTCCGGCTGTGGTGGATACCGCAGGACGCCCCGCCGACGGACGGCACCTATGTGCGCTACAACCACGACGCGATGATCGGCATCGTGGCGCTGGAGGCCCACCGGGCCGGCGCCGTGGTGGTCGGAGAGGATCTGGGCACCGTCGAACCGTGGGTGCGGCACTATCTGCACGACCGCGGCCTGCTGGGCACCTCGATCCTGTGGTTCGAGCGCGACGGCGAGGGCCGGCCACTGGCTGCCGAGCACTGGCGGGAGTTGTGCCTGTCCTCGGTGACCACCCACGATCTGCCGCCGACCGCGGGCTATCTGACCGGCGAACACGTGCGACTGCGCCACGAACTCGGCCTGCTGACCCGGCCGGTGAAGCAGGAACGGGCCGACGACCGGGCCGAGCGGGCCGCCTGGATGGCCGAACTCGCCCGGGTCGGACTGCTCGGTGGCGACCCGGACGAAGAGGATGTCATCGACGCGCTGTACCGGTATCTGGGCCGCACACCGTCGCGACTGCTGGCGCTGGCGTTGACCGACGCGGTCGGCGAGCGCCGCACCCAGAACCAGCCCGGCACCACCGACGAGTACCCGAACTGGCGGGTGCCGCTGGGCGGACCGGACGGCACGCCCCTGCTGCTCGAGGAGTTGTTCACCGACCGTCGGGCGGCGGCGCTCGCCGAGGTGATGCGGGCGGCTACCGATCCGGGTTAACGCACGCCCTCGGCTGCTTCGAGCAGGGCTGCGCGGGCGGACTCCCGGCGCATGTCGATGGTGTCACCGATCTGACGGGCGAGCCGATGGTCCTGCTGGACAACGTCATTCATCGCCTCACGGGGAACCGACACGATCGTGATATCGGTCAGCGCCACCGCTCCGGTGAGCATCCGCTGGCGGGTCAACGCCGTCCCGCCGATGAAGTCACCGGACGTCAACTCGCCCAGCGGCAGCTGGCGGCCATCCTCGGCGTAGACGAACATCCCCACGGTTCCCTCGGCGATGAAGCCCACCGCCTGCGGGATGGAATTGACCGGTTGGATCACCTCGCCCTCGGCGTAGGACAGCACACTGGCATCGGCCTGCATCGTCGCGAGCGCGTCCGCGCTCAGGCCCATCGACTCGGCGACGGACTGCAGGTGCGCCGCGCCGTAGGCCTGCCGGACTTCCAGCGCGCCAGCCACGTCGTTGAGGTGCAGCCCGGCGCGCTGGGCGGCGTACCAGGCGCGGTGCTGCATCAGCGTGTTGGTGCCGAACTCGTCAGCCGCCGAGGCGATCGGGACGAACACCCGGTAGGTCAGGAACCGGAGGTCATCACCGACGACCCCGATGGAGAACACCTTGGCGGGGACGTCGGGCAGTTTGGCGGGCAGGTTCTCGGCGACCGCCAGCAGGGTGGCCTTGACCAGCCCGGGTGGGTCCTCGGGCGCGAAGGTCAGGGTGGTCTTCGCCTTGTAGTACGGCGCGACCGTGCGGCTGAGATTGACGAAGGCGTCGCCGGCCAGAACGGCATTCGGCACGACCTGGATGCCGTTCTCGGTGTCCAGATGCACGGCACGCCAGTTCACCTCGACGACGCGCCCCTTGCCGAATTTGGTTTCCAGCCAGTCGCCGAGGCGGAAGGGCTGTTCGAAGAGCAGCAGCAGGCCGGAGATGACCGGGCCCACCGCGTTCTGCACGGCCAGGCCGATGACGATCGAGGTCACCCCGACTGCGGTGATCAGACCGCCGATGTTGGCGCCCCAGACCCAGGACAGCAGCAGGCCGATCCCGATGATGATGAGGATCAGCCGGCCGAGATCGACGAAGATCCCGGGCATCCGCCGACGCCAACTGCCGGGCCGGGCCTCGCCGAAGAGCGCGGCATTGGCCGCCGACAGCAGCAGCAGCATCAGCAGGAATCCCACCGCGGTGGCGGCGAGCTTGGTCCAGGTGCTGTGGTTATCGGCCTGATTGCTGCGGTTGAGTTGATCGATGAGCAGATAGACCGCACCTGCGGGCAGCAACCAGTTCCGCAGCAGCGCAATGGGTTTCGCATAGGTGCTGCCGCGGCGGACTAGCGCGCCGTGCAGCTCACCGAGGAGCAGCAGCGCCAGCGGCAGGCCGGCGACAACTCCGACGATCGGCCAGAACCAGGCCTGCCCGGTAAGGCTGCTCATACCGGCTGCCGCTCCGCGGTGTCGACCCGCCACACCGGTTCGGGGCCGGCGGCGCCGGTGATGGTGCCGGCCTCGGAGAGCGGATAGATGCCGACGACGGCGTCGCGCACCCGGTTGCTGACGAAGATGCCGGCCGACTTGGTGGCGGCATTCACCCGGTGCGCGAGGTCGACGGCTTCACCCCAGAGGGCGTAGATGGTGGAACGCTCGCCCACCAGGCCGCTGGTGACCGGCCCGCTGTCGATGCCCACCCGGATCGCCAATTGTGCGCCGTGCTGGTCGTTGAAGGTGCCGAGGATGTCGTCGAGATCCCTGGCGAAGGCGATGGTGCGGCTGGCGTGGTCCACCCGGGGCACCACCAGACCGCAGGTGGCCAGCAGGCCGTTGTCCTGCATGCTGCGCACGCGTTCCACGCCGTGCCGTTGCGCGGCGGCGTCGAACGCCTCCACCAACGCGTTGAGCATGACCACCGACTGCTCCGACGGCAGGGTCCGGGCGAAGTCGTCGAATCCCAGGAGTTGGGCGTAAATCACCGAGACGTCGCGGTGCTGGTTGCTGATGTTCTCCTCGCCGTCGCGGTAGCGGCGCGCCACCGGTTCGGGCATCAGGGTGCCCAGCAGTCGATCGTTCTCGCTGCGCTGTTCGTCGATCAATTGCTGCTGGGTCTGCAGGCTGCCACTCATGTCGTTGAAAGCCGATGCCAGTTCGCCGAATTCGTCGCGGGAGGTGACCGGGACGGTGATCCCCAACTCGCCTCCGGTGACCCGGCGCACCGCGGCGGACAGCTTGCGCACCGGCCGGGTCAGGATCCGGCTGAACAACAGCGCCAGCAGGCACACGCCGAGGACGACGCCCGCGGTGGACAGCGCGACGTGCCGGGCGAACGCGTTGACCGGCGCCGTCGACTCCGACTTGTCGATGGTCGCCACCAATGCCCACTGCAACCCGGGCAGACTCAGCGGCTGGTAGGCGAGCAGTGCCTCCGGTCCGAGGTAGCTCTGCCCGGTGGTGATGCCGGTCTGACCGGCCAGCGCCAGGGCCGCGGCGGTAGTGGCGACCGGTTGCAGCAGCACGCTGTCGCCGACGGCGACCTGACGTTTGGCCACCGCCTCGGGGGTGCCGTTGGCCACGACGTCGGTAAGAAAGCGCTCCGGATCGGCAATCAACTCCCGCGAGTTCGAGCGCATCAGCTTGTCCGGACCGACCAGGTAGGTCTCCCCCGTCTGGCCGAGACCTTCCCGCTTCCATCCGCCGTTTCCGGTCATCACGTTGTTGATGGAGTCGATGGACAGCTGCAGTGCTAGATAGCCGTATATGCCGCCGTCGTCGCCGATCGGGGTCATCGCCCACGCGGTCGGCCTACCGTAGGACGGGGCGTAGTCCTCGAAGTCGGCCAGGATGACGTCATCGACCGAGGTTGCGCGGGTCACCTTTCGGAAGGTTTCGGCGAGGTTGGTCGACCGGTACGTCGGACTGAGCAAGTTGGCGCCGAGGTCGATCTGCTTGTAGGCGGAGTACACCACGTTGCCGTCAGGGTCGATCAGCATCGCATCGTCGAACCCGAGCCGCTCAGCAAAATCGCTGAAGAACGGTTGATAGCGCGCGTTGAGCTTGGACCACTCGCTGGGGTCGCCCGCGGTCTGGATCTTCACCGACTCATTGAAGTCACCGTTGGCCGGCACGGTGTAGAGGTTCTGCAGGTAGGTCTGTGCGTTTGAGGTGGGCCGGAACAACCCCGCGTCGGCCCGTTCACCGCTGTACTTCTCCAGGTTTTGGTCGAACACGCCCGAGTAGTAGCGGTCCACCGCTTCCCGGGCGCCCGGCGGCAGCGGGGTTTTCTGGAGATCGGCAAATGCCGCCGCGAACTCCTTGGCCGCCTCGGTCGTGGCCGGGGAGTGGGTGAGCACCGTCGCCGAATCGACAATGGCCTTGTAGTAGTTGGTGATCTCCCGGGCCCGGGACTCCCGGAGTTGGACCAGGCGGCTGAATTCGGCTTCCCGCAGCGACGAGGTTCCCCAGGCATACCCGATGGCGCCGACGATCAACGCCGAGAGCACGCTGACGGTCAGCAGCATGGCCAGCAGTTTGGACTGAAAGCCCAGCGAGCGCAGGCCGCTCGGGCTGGGTACTCGGACCACGGGCGACTCCTTGTTCTCGGACCCGGCAGCAACCGGGCGAACGGGCGGATCGTAACGCAGACGCCGGCACCCAGGGGGTGGTGCTGAAACGTTGCGACCCTTCTCCGGCGATACGTTGGTGGGACGGCCACCTGGTCGCCGCTGCGCTATGTTCAAAGTGAGGAGGTTGTCCCCCGGTGAGAAAACTGGTCTGTGTGATGCTCGGCGCGGTGACGGCCGGCTCTGCGGCGGCGGTGATCGGGGTGGCGACCAGTGCGGCCGACCCCACGAACAACACCCTCAACGTCGTGGGCGAGCCTTACGCCAGAGCGGTGGCGATCCTGCGCGCCCAGGGCGTGCCGGCGACGTTCGGCGGGTCGGTCGGCAGCGACCTGCCGCAGGCACAGTGCGTGGTCAGCAGTCAGAAGGTGCTCAGCGGAGCGAAGATGCAGTTGATGCTGAACTGCACGGCGGAAGACGAGCCCGACGAGCCCGCCTCCACCGGCAGCACGGCTACCAGTGGCACAGGCACCAGTGGCAGCCAGAGCGCGGAGAGCGGCGGCCGGCCCACACCCGGTGCACCCGGGGTGGTCACCGTTATCGCCACGCCCGTCGGCTAGCGGTCCTCAACCCCGGGGGCCTCAACCCCAGGCGGAGTCGACCTGGCCGCTCACATCGATGATCTTGGCCTCCTGGGAGGCCGGGCTGTCGATCTCCTCGGCGACGTAGGCGGCGACGAACCGCCGGATCTCACCGTCGACGCCGGCCAGGATGCGCAGGATCTCCCCCCGGACCGATGTCGCGGTCACGTGCACCGCAATGTCCGAGGGTCGGGGTTTGGCGACGTCGATGACGATCATCAGCGGCTCGGCCGCCCGGGCCGAGGCCCGCAGCGCGATGTCGCCATCCACGGTGAAGCGTTGCTTGTCCAGCCATAAATCCACGGTCAGTTCGATGACGAGCGGGATCCGGATGGCGAAGGTAATGGTGTCGCCCAGGGTGCGCCGGGCGTGCGGTTGCTGGATGCGGACCCGCGCGGTCACCTTGGCCAGGCC
>CAMCWJ010000120.1 GCA_945882475.1 Bifidobacterium breve | reverse complement strand
TGCTGCCACCGTCGGAGACCAAGCGCTCCGGCGGTGACGGACCTCCCCTGCGGCTCGATGATCTGGGCACCCCGGACCTGACGCCGCTGCGCGCCGAACTGGTGGCCGATCTGATCGGCCTGGCGGAAAATCCGGACGCGTGTCGGCGGGCGTTGAGCATCTCGGGCGGCCAGGACGCCGAGATCGCCCGCAATGCCGCGCTGCGCACCTCGCCCACCATGCCTGCGCTGCATCGCTATACCGGCGTGCTCTACGACGCGTTGGACATCGACTCACTGCGCGCCCCGGCGGCCGCCCGGGCCCGGGCCCGTCTGGCGGTGGGCTCGGCGCTGTTCGGGCTGCTCCGCGCCGACGACCGCATTCCCGCCTATCGACTGTCGGCGACGTCGAAGCTGCCGGGCCGCCCGGGCCTGGCCGCCCGGTGGCGCCCGGTGCTGGAGCCGGTGCTCGCCGACCTCGCCGACCGCGAACTCGTGGTCGACCTGCGCTCAGGGTCCTATGTCGGGCTCGGCCGGCTCGCCGACGCCGTCCGCGTCGCTGTCGTGACCGAGCACCCGGATGGACGGCGCAGCGTGGTCACCCACTTCAACACGGCGCACAAGGGCCGGTTGGCGCGGGCGCTGGTCACCGCCGACTCCGAACCCGGCAACGCCGCGGCGGTGGCGAAGGTGGCGGGTCGGGCCGGGATGCGGGTGGAGCGCGACGGCAACGAGCTCACCATCGTCGTGGCGGCGTGAAGGCGGGTTGGCGGTGCGCTTGACACCCCTGCCACGATGGGTCATGGCTACCCGATGGCAGCGCACCGAAGCCCCGCGGGGCGAGGACTACGACGCGCGCTGGGAGCCGCTCGCGGAAGCCGGGCAGAACGTTCACGGCGAAGCCGATCTGGTGGAGTTCCTGCTGGCCGAGGCCGGCGGCGCCACCGTGCTCGACGCCGGGTGCGGCACCGGCCGGGTGGCGATCGAACTGGCCCGTCGAGGGATGACGGTGACCGGAGTCGACGCCGATGCCGACATGCTGGCGACGGCGCGGGCCAAAGCCCCGCTGGACTGGCGGCTGGCCGATCTCGCCGCCCTGGACGCAACCGCCTACGGACAGTTCGACCTGGTGCTGCTGGCCGGCAACGTGATGATTTTCCTCGAACCGGGCACTGAGGGCCGGGTGCTGGCCGACCTGGCAGGCCTGGTGCGCCCGGGCGGTGTGCTGGTCGCGGGGTTCAGCCTGCAACCCGACCAGTTGTCCTGTGCGGGTTACGACGAACTCGCGGCGGCGGCGGGCCTGCATCTGATGAGCCGCTGGGGCACCTGGGACAGGCAACCATTCGCAGGTGGCGACTACGCGGTGTCGGTGCACCGCCGGGACCGATGAGGCGGCCCGCGGGTCGGGTGCCCGACCAGTACCACGCCTTCACCGCGCGCCTGGCCGCGCGCGGCTACCAGCGGGCCACCATGCGGTTGGTCGCGGGCTGCATCCTCGGCCTGGGCCTTCCCGCCCTGCTGGCCGCGCCCAACCCCCTCGCCACGACCGGCGCCCATGGGCGGGCGATCCTGGCCGTAATAGCGCTCGGGTGTGCGCTGCTCGCGGTGCCGTGGTTGCGCTATCGATGGCCGACGAGAGCTGAGTCCACCACCGTCGTGGTGATCGGAACGGTCATGCTCGCGGTCGGCTGCACGATTACTTCCGTTCCGCTCGTCGGCTTGCTGATCGCCGTCGGTTTCCCATTCGTTCTCGGTTATATCGCGCTGTTCCACAGTGTGCGGCTGTTGGCGTTCAGTGGGATCGTTACCGCATCGACCATCGCGTTGTTGTCGGCCCGGGTGGCGGTCGATGACGTTCCGACCGCGTTCGCCGTTGTCACGCCACTGGTCATGCTCACCGTGGTCGTTACCTTCGCCTGCCGGACGGTGGCCACGGTCGGCGGCGCCGAGGGCCTGCAGACCGATGTCGAACCGGTCACCGGTCTGCTGACCCGCGAGTCGTTCTACGAAGAGGCGGCAACCTTGCTCGGGGCACGTCAGCGCGGGGACGACCGCTACCTGGTCGTCGCGGTGGTCGGTATCGACGCGCTGAGTGCGATCGCCGAGGTAAGTGGCGGCTGGGTGGCCACTCAGGCCCGTATCCACGCCGGCCAGGCATTGCGCGAAACGCTGCGACGCGACGCGGTGCTGGGACATGTCGGCGATTCGGATTTTCTGATCGCCGACATCTTCACCACTGCGGACCCCGAACCGCTCGTCGAACGGGTCCGCGGGTCGATCTTCGCGACGGCCACCGGATCCACCGCGAGCATCGGTGTTGTCAGCACTCCGTTGCGCCCGCTGTCCGACCGCCCGCCGCAGGAGGTGCTCGACGAGGTGATCGACATGGCCACTACCGCGATGACACAGGCCCGCCACGCCGGCGGCAACCGGGCCCGCTACGTCCTCGATCCGGCACTGGGTCGCGATACCTCGGGTTGAGTCGGGTCCGCGCGGCTCAGTGCTGGTGGCCGCGCATGGGACCCTCAGGAATCGGCGCCACCCGACCGTCGAGGAGTGGCTGCGCCGGATCCCACCGGGTTCCGTTCGCCTCGTCGTAGCGTCGCCGGGCGATTGCGGAAAGTGCCTCCAGCACAACACGATTGGCGAGCAGGGCGGTAATGTCGGCGTGATCGTACGGGGGTGCCACCTCGACCACGTCCATTCCGACGACCGGCAGTTCCAGACAGATCCGGCGGACGGCGTCAAGCAGTTCCCGCGCCGATAGCCCGCCCGGCTCGGGGGTGCCGGTCCCCGGGGCGTGGCCGGGATCGCAGACGTCGATGTCCACCGACAGGAACACGCCGTCGCAATCGTCGGTGGCGATGCCAAACGCCTCCGTGAGGCAGGTTGACAGTCCGCGGTGCACGATCTCAGTCATCTCGTAGGACCGCATTCCTTCGCGGGCCATCCAGTCCAGGGTCTCCGGCCCGGGCCAGTACCCGCGCAGACCGATTTGCAGGAACCGGTCGCCGCGCACCGCGCCGGATTCGATCAGCCGACGCATCGGCTGGCCGTGACCCCACAGCGAGCCGAACTCGATGTCGCCGGTGTCGGCGTGCGCATCGAAGTGGATCAGCGACACCCGCCCCTGACCGAGCACGTCGGCGATACCGGAGGTGTCCGAGTAGGTGATCGAGTGATCGCCGCCGAGCACGATTGGGATGGGCCCGGCCGCGGTGATCGTCGCCACCGCCTCCCGGATCTGTCCGAGGGAGCGTTCGATGTCGCCGCTGTAGACCTCCACGTCGCCGGCGTCGACGACGGTGAGATCTTGCAGCGCATCGGTGCGCAGTGCCAGCGAGGGCCGAGATCCGTCATGCGGGTTGTTGTCGGTGGCCCGGATGGCCTGCGGGCCGAACCGGGCGCCGGAGCGATACGAGGTGCCGCCGTCGAAGGGCGCACCGAGGATGACGACATCGGCGTCGGCGAAGCTGGCCGGATCGTCGAGGTCGGCAGGCGGGACTCCGAGGAAGGTGAAGTCCGGCCCGAAGAGATTGCCGATGCGGGTCACCGAATTACCCTAGATCGGGCCCGCATCCAGCAGCGCCCGGCGCAGCAGATGCATGGCCACGGTGGTGGATCGGTCCCGGACGTCGGATCGCTCGCCGGGGATCTGGATGCAGCGGGTGATGGTCGGCCGGCCGGCGAGCAGCACGGCGAACCACACCGTGCCGACGGGTTTATCGGCCGTACCGCCGCCCGGTCCGGCCACCCCGGTGATTGCGACCGCGGTGTCGGCGGAGAACCGGTGCACCGCCCCGGCCGCCATCGCCTCGGCCACCTCGGCCGATACCGCCCCGTGTTCGGCGATGAGTGCCGGGTCGACGTCGAGCAGAGCGACCTTCGCGTCGTTGGAGTACGTCACCAACCCGCCGGCGACGTACTCCGAGGAGCCAGCCCGATCCGTCAACCGCGCCGAAAGCATTCCGGCAGTGCAGGATTCGGCGGTCACGATATGGCGGCCCGCCAGCAGCGCCGCCACCTGATCGTCGACGCTGGAGCCATCTTCGGAGAAGATCACCGCGCCGTGCCGATCCCGCATCAGGGCCATCAACTCCCGGTAGGCCGGTGCGCTGTCGGGTTCGTAGCGGGTCACCATCTCCACCTCGCCGCGGCGCAGACAGGTGGTGATCTCCAGTCCGGCGAATCCGTCGACGGTTCGTTCCGCCTCGCGCAGCGTGTCGGCCAACCCGGATTCGGCCAGGCCGAACATCCGCAGCATCTCCTGCCGGTACTCGGTGCGACCGGCGATGGCCTGCTGGACGGCGTCGGTCGCGACGGCCGCCGCCCACATCGCCTGCAGTTCCTTCGGCGGGCCCGGCAGCACCACGATGGTCGGGTGGTCGCCGATGACCACCCCTGGTGCAGTGCCGACCGGATCGAGGACGGTGGCACCGGTGGGCATCATCGCCTGCTTGCGGTTGGCCGCCCGCACGGCATCGAAGTCGGTGTCGGGGAAGCGGGCCATCCACTTGCCCACGATCGCCGCGATCCGGGCCTCCATCGCTTCGTCAAGCACCAGTTCCCGGCCACAGAACCGGGCGACGATCTCCACGGTCATGTCGTCGGCGGTGGGTCCCAGACCACCGGTGGTGACGATCAGGTCAACGCCCTCGGCGCGTAGAAAGCGCAGCTGCGCCTCGATGTCAGCGGCCCGGTCGGCACAGATGGTGATGTGGGCCAGTTCGACGCCGAGTTCGAGCAACCGGTCGGCCAACCACGGGCCGTTGCGGTCGGCGACCCGCCCGGTGAGTACCTCGGTGCCGGTGACCAGGACTGCTGCGCGCGCACCCATTCAGCGACCGGCGCCGGGATCGCGCACCACAAGCGGAGTCGCCGGGAATTGCGCGGCCAACTCCGATCGGGAGCGGCGCAGGGCGGCAGTGCCGTAGCCCTTCTTGCGGTGGCCGGGGTGGATCCAGATCCGCACGCTCACCTCGCCGCCGATGAGTTCGCCGAACACCATGCCCACCTTCTCGTCGCCGTCGACGGCCACGAACCACGCCGCCTCCTCGGCCCACACCCGCTGGCTGGCCGAGCCGATCTCGTCGTCGAGCGATCCGGCCGGTGAGCCGGAGCCGTCCCCGGCTGCGCCGATCTCCTCGGTGCGGACCGCAAAGATGTCCCGGTCGGCGTCCGGGGCGAACGCACGAAGCCGGAGGCGCTCGTCGGAACTGGCCGGGCGCTCGGTGACAGAGAAGCTGAGCTGGCTGTTGAGATCGTCGAGTTCGGCGGCGATCCGCAACCGCGAGTCCTTGGTGAGCTGGTCGAAGGACATGTTCATCACGGCCTCGCTGCCCAGCGGCGAGGTGCCGAGCAACTCAGTGATGGCGTCCACCGCCGCACTGCGATCGGTGGACGCGACGATGACGTCGAGGACTTCGTGGCGCCGTTCCAGCGCGGTCATCAGAGCATCGGCGATGGCGCGGCGGGTGACAGCGCGGTCCTGATCGGTCATAGGACCAGCCTAGTTCCGTGCTCTGCCAAGATGTAGGCCGACCTCTCCCCCCGCCCACCCGCGAGGAGTCCCCGACACCGACAGCCCCGATCGCGAGCATCCGGGCATGATCAGCATCCGGTTGCGCAATCCGACCCCGATGTGGGTGCGCGTCACCGGGTAGAACGGAGCGCCGGTGGTGGTCCCGGTGCGCTGACACACCTCGCACCGACCACGGGACGCGGGTTTCGTGGCCTACATTCGATATAGACGTTTACATGCACACGCCTCGGCCACCAACGCGCTGAAGGGACCGGAATTGCTCGAGCACGCCGTGGTGGTGGCCGCTGCTCTGGCAGGCGCGGTGTTTACCGCGATCGGGATCGTCGTGCGTCAGCGCGCCACCATGGACGTGCCCGCCGACCAGGGCGTCAGCGCGGTGATGCTGAACACGCTGCTGCGCCGGCCGCGCTGGTGGGCCGGCACTGCCGCCGCGGTGATCGGATACCTGTTCCAGGCGATCGCACTGGCCTACGGATCTCTGCTGCTGGTCGCGCCACTGCTGGTGTCGGCGCTGCTGTTCGCGCTGCCGCTGAGCGCCTGGTTCTCGGGTCGGCGTGTCCGGCGCGCCGACTGGGGCTGGGCAATGCTGCTGACCTTCGGACTGGCGGTGTTTGTCTATCTGGCCCGCACCAAGCCGGGTGACTACCAGGGCTCCGAGCCCACTGCCGTGGCGGTAGCCGCCGTCAGCATGATCGTTGTCGCGCTGTCGCTGCCGCTCGCGGTCCGGCTGTCCGGCTGGCCTCGGGCCATCCTGCTGGCGATCGGTGTCGGTGTCCTCTTCGGTGTTTTGACGGTGCTGACCAAGATCGAGATGCACATCCTCACCAAGGACAGCACCCATCACGTGCTGACCTCGCCGGTGACCTACGCGCTGATCATCGTCGGGGTGAGCGCCACCCTGCTGCAGCAGTCCGCGTTCCACGCCGGCTCGCTGAAGGCCTCGGTGCCGGCGATGCTGGTGCTCGAACCCCTGGTCGCGGTGCTGCTGGGTCAGGTGGTGCTCGGCGAGCAGCTGATCGTCGACCCCCGCAGCGCGGTGGTGCTGGGAGTGGCTCTGTTCGCGATGGCGGTTGCGACCATCGCCCTCGGCAGCGACGAGGGCGCCTACGAGGACGAACTGGAGGCGGCCGCGCGGCGGAACGCGGGCTGACGCGCAGATGATGCCGCGCGGCGGAACGCGAGCTGACGCGCGGATCGTGGGTCGGCCATGATGGTCAGATGGATCCCCTGGCCCAGATCGCGGCCTGCCCGCCCGGTCCGGCCGTCGGGGCGTTCTTCGACCTCGACGGGACGTTGATCGCCGGGTTCACCGCTGCGGCGCACGCCGGTGACCGGCTTCGGCGGGGGCAGGCCAGGATCGGCGAGGTGCTCGGCGTGATCGAGGCCTCGGTGCGGTACAAGCTCGGCCGCATGCAGTTCGAGCGACTGCTGATGCGTGGCGCGACATATCTGCGCGGCGAGTCGCTGCGGGAACTCGGCGCGGCCGGCGAGCGGGTGTTCGCCGAGCAGCTGACCGACAAGGTCTACCCGCTGATGCGCGAGATCGTCGCCAGTCATCTAGCCCGCGGCCACACCGTCGTGCTGAGTTCATCGGCGATGGCGATCCACGCCGAACCGGTGGCCCGGGAATTGGGCATCCCCCACGTCGTGTGCAACAGCTTCGAACTCGACGAACAGGGAGTTTTGACCGGCCGGGTGGCCAAGCCCATCGTCTGGGGACGGCAGAAAGCCGTTGCGGTGCAGAGCTTTTGCGCCGAGCGGGGCGTGGAGATAAGCCAGAGCTTCTTCTACGCCGACGGCAACGAGGACGCCGCCTTGATGACGCTGGTCGGCAATCCCCGACCAGTCAACCCACGGGCGGGCCTGGCGGCACTCGCCGCGACGCACGGCTGGCCGGTGCTGCAGGTGAGTGTCCCCGGCCAGCGGGGCGGGGCCAATGCGCTCGGTCACCTGCCGGCCATGGGGCTGACCGCACTGGGCACGGCGCTGCGCGCGACCGGGTTGCGCGGCCGCGACCGCCGCTAACCTCTAGAACATCGAGCGGTGCGGAACGTCGGTCACCAGACCACCGTCGACCACGTACTCCGAGCCGGTCGAGAACGACGACTCGTCGCTGGCCAGGAAAACCACGAAGGCAGCCACCTCGTCCGGGGTCCCGGGTCGGCCCAGGGGGGCCTGCACCATGTCGTCGGGCAGGTGCTTGGTCATCGGGGTCCGGATGAAGCCGGGGTGGATCGAGTTGACCCGGATGTTGCTACTCGCGAGCTCCAACGCGCTGGACTTCGTTAGGCCGCGCAGCCCCCACTTGGACGCGACGTAGCTGTGCACATAGGCGGCACCGCGCAGGCCCTCGATCGAGGACACGTTGATGATCGAGCCGCCCCCGGCCGCCACCATCGGGCCGATCACCGCCTTGGTGCCCAGCATCGGTCCGGTGAGGTTGACGTCGAGCACCTTCTGCCATTTCGCCACGTCTAGCGTCTTCAGTGGGCCGACCTGGACGTTGCCGGCGTTGTTGACCAACACATTGAGCGTGCCGAAGCGGCTCAGGGCGGTCTCGACAGCGGCAGTCCAGTCGTCGGCATCGCTGACGTCAAGATGGACGTAGCAGGCAGAGTCTCCCA
>CAMCWJ010000119.1 GCA_945882475.1 Bifidobacterium breve | reverse complement strand
TCTGGATTCCGCCCTGCAGTCTGAGAGTTTCGACTACATCGCCGAGTTCGCGGGAAAACTTCCGATGGACGTGATCTCCGAACTGATGGGTGTACCCGTCGAGGACCGGGCCCGGCTGCGCGCGTTGGCCGACGAGGTGATGCACCGTGACGACGGTGTGGCCGATGTCCCGATGGCCGCGATCGAAGCCTCGATGGAACTGTTGGTTTACTACGCCGACATGGTGGCCCAGCGGCGCAAGAAGACGACCGACGATCTCACCAGCGCTCTACTGGAGGCTGAGATCGACGGTGACCGGCTCGGCGACGATGAGATCATGGCGTTTCTGTTCCTGATGGTGGTCGCCGGAAACGAGACCACAACGAAACTACTTGGCAATGCGGCTTTTTGGGGCGCAAGGAACCCCGATCAGTTGGCCGGTGTGCACGCCGACCACGCCCGGATTCCGCTGTGGGTGGAGGAGACGCTGCGCTACGACACCTCCAGCCAGATCCTGGCCCGCACCGTCGTCGAGGACATCGATTTTTACGGCACCACCCTGCACGACGGAGACACCCTGCTGCTGGTGCCCGGTTCAGCCCACCGCGACGAGCGGGTGTTCGACGACCCCGATGAGTTTCGCATCGGCCGCGACATCGGCTCGAAGTTGTTGAGCTTCGGCAGCGGCGCGCACTTCTGCCTCGGCGCGCACCTGGCCCGGATGGAGGCCCGCGTCGCCCTGACCGCGCTGTTCGAACGGATCAGCAGCTTCGAGGTCGACGAGGCCAATGCCGTTCGGGTGCACTCCAGCAATGTGCGCGGGTTCGCCAACCTACCGATGACCGTGAAGAAGATCTGATGGCACGGTTCGAACCGCATCCGCAGCGACGGCCCGCCATCATCGCCGGCGCCTCGTCGGGGATCGGCGCGGCGACTGCCACCGAGATGGCCGCCCGCGGCTTCCCAGTCGCCCTCGGCGCCCGTCGCGTGGACAAGTGCGAGGAACTCGCCGCGCAGATCCGTGCCGATGGTGGTGAGGCCGTGGCGTTTTCCCTCGACGTCACCGATCCCGATTCGGTGCGGGAGTTCGTCCTTAAGGCAGCAGCGGAACTCGGCGATGTCGAAGTCCTGGTCGCCGGTGCCGGGGACACTTTTTTCGGACGGCTCTACGAGATCGACACCGAGGATTTCGAGTCCCAGATCCAGATCCACCTCATCGGCGCCAACCGGCTTGCCACCGCGGTTCTTCCCGCCATGGTGGCCCGCCAACGCGGCGACGTGATCTTCATTGGCTCCGACGTCGCACTGCGACAGCGCCCGCACATGGGCGCCTACGGAGCGGCCAAGGCCGGACTGCTCGCGATGGTCACCAATCTGCAGATGGAGTTGGAAGGCACCGGAGTTCGTGCCTCGATCGTGCACCCCGGACCGACCCAGACCGGTATGGGCTGGAACCTGCCGCCGGAGTCAATCGCCCCGGCACTGGAGGACTGGGCCAAATGGGGCCAAGCCCGCCACAGCTACTTCCTGCGCGCCGCCGATCTGGCCCGGGCGATCGCATTCGTCGCCGAGACGCCGCGCGGCGGGTTCGTCGCCTCGATGGAACTGCAACCCGAGGCGCCACTGTCCAGCGCCCCCAAGGAACGCCAGCAACTCAAGTACCCGGAGGAACCATGACCGGCAACACGCCGCTGAAAGAAGTCCGGCGGGTCTCCGGTGGCGCTGACGAACACGGCCACCTCGAGGAGTTCCGGACCGATCCGATCGGATTGATGAGTCGGGTTCGCGCGGAATGCGGCGACGTCGGCGCATTCCAACTCGCCGACAAGCACGTGATTCTGCTGACCGGCGAGGAAGCGAACGAGTTCTTCTTCCGGGCCGCCGATGAGGATCTCGACCAGGCGAAGGCCTACCCGTTCATGACGCCGATCTTCGGCAGCGGTGTCGTCTTCGACGCCAGCCCGGAACGGCGCAAGGAGATGCTGCACAACTCCGCACTGCGCGGCGACCACATGAAAAGCCACGCCGCCACGATCGAGCGAGAGGTTCGCCGGGCGATCGAAAATTGGGGCGAGACCGGCGAAATCGACCTGCTGGACTTCTTCTCCGAGCTGACGATCTACACCTCGACCGCATGCCTGATCGGACCGAAATTCCGCGAACAACTCGACTCCCGCTTCGCGAACTACTACCACCTGCTCGAGCGCGGCACCGACCCACTCTGCTACGTCGACCCGTACCTGCCGATCGAGAGCTTCCGGGTCCGCGACGAGGCCCGCGCGGGCCTGGTCGGATTGGTGAGCGAGATCATGAACGGCCGGATCGCGAACCCGCCCACCGACAAAGCCGACCGGGACATGCTCGACGTGCTGGTGTCGATCCCCGGCGAGGACGGCAACCTGCGTTTCTCCGCCGACGAGATCACCGGCATGTTCATCTCACTGATGTTCGCCGGCCACCACACCAGTTCCGGCACGTCATCGTGGACGTTGATCGAACTCATGCGCCACGCGAACGTCTATGCCGATGTCACAGCCGAACTCGACGACCTCTACGCCGACGGCCAGGAGGTGAGCTTTCATGCGCTGCGCCAGATCCCGAAACTGGAGAACGTCATCAAGGAGACCCTGCGGCTACATCCGCCGCTGATCATCCTGATGCGGGTCGCCCAGGGCGAGTTCGAAGTGCAGGGCTATCCCATCCACGAAGGCGACTTCGTCGCGGCCTCCCCGGCGATCTCCAACCGGATCGCCGAGGACTTCCCCGATCCCGACGCCTTCGATCCGGACCGCTACGACAAGCCGCGCGAAGAGGACGTGATCCACCGGTGGACCTGGATCCCGTTCGGCGCGGGCCGGCACCGCTGCGTCGGCGCGGCGTTCGCCACCATGCAGATCAAGGCGATCTTCTCGGTTCTGTTGCGCGAGTACGACTTCGAAATGGTGCAGCCACCGGAGAGCTACCGCAATGACCACTCCAAGATGGTCGTCCAACTGGCCCGGCCCGCATTGGTCCGATACCGCAAGCGCAACGCGTAAGGGCATCGGAGATGGGTAGCTTTTCCGTCGACGTCGACCTGGACCTGTGCCAGGGCCACGCCATGTGCGCTCTGGAAGCGCCGGACTACTTCCGAGTGCCCAAGCGCGGCACCGTCGAGATTCTCGACGCACATCCACCCGATGAAGCCCGGCCCGACATCGACCGGGCCGTCGAGATGTGTCCGACCCGAGCCCTGTTCATCATCGAAAGAGAGGACTAGACCCATGCCCGCACTGCCCAGGGAACAATTAGAGGACTTCATCGCACGGTGGATCGAGGCCAACCGGGAAGCCGAGCACAAGGGTGACTGGAAGGGCCTCGCCGATTTCTTCGCACCCGACGCCACCTACGGCTGGAACATCGGCCCCAAAGAGGACGTCATGTGCGTCGGCCGCGACGAGATCCGCGAGGTGGCACTCGGCCTGGAGATGGCCGGACTGGAAGGCTGGAGTTACCCGTACCAAAAGGTGATCATCGACGACAAGATCGGCGAGGTCGTCGGATTCTGGAAGCAGGTCGCCACCGATGCCCAGGGAAACCAGGCGACGATCTACGGGATCGGCGGAAGTTGGTTCCGGCTCAATGCCGACGGGCTGATTGAGTGGCAACGCGACTTCTTCGACTTCGGCCACGTCCAGAAGCTGTATCTGAAGCTCATAGAAGAGGGAAAGCTCTCCAAAGGCATGCAGGAACGCATCGAGCGCAGCCTGGCCGGGGAGAAACTGCCCGGGTACTACCCCATCGGGCAGGCACCTGTGCCGATCTGGTGACTTGACACCCGTCAGGTCCTAGGATGACGACACATAACGAGAACACGTTCTATCTCAGCCCACAGCTAGTCGGAGGATTGCAGTGAAGACAAAAGGCGCGCTCATCAGGGAGTTCAACCAGCCGTGGGCGATCGAGGAGATCGAGATCGGTGACCCTGCCAAAAACGAGGTCAAGATCCAGATGGAAGCCTCCGGCATGTGCCACTCCGACCACCACCTGGTCACCGGCGGCATCCCGATGTTCGGCTTCCCGGTCCTCGGCGGACACGAGGGCGCCGGCATCGTCACCGAGATCGGTGAGGGTGTGGAAAGCGTGGCGGTCGGTGATCACGTGGTGCTGTCGTTCATCCCGTCGTGCGGCAAGTGTCCGTCATGTCAGGCCGGTCTTCGTAACCTCTGCGATCTTGGTGCCGGACTGCTGGCCGGCGTCGCTATCTCCGACGGCACACATCGCATCCACACCGCCGACGGCATGCCGGTGTTCCCGATGACACTGCTCGGCACCTTCTCTCCCTACATGGTGGTGCACGAGTCCTCGGTGGTGAAGATCGATCCCTCCATCCCGTTCGAGGTGGCCTGCCTGGTGGGCTGTGGTGTCACCACCGGCTACGGATCGGCCACCCACACCGCGCAGATCAAGCCCGGCGAGGATGTCGCGGTGGTCGGCGTCGGCGGGGTCGGCATGGCGGCGCTGCAGGGCGCGGTCATCTCCGGTGCTCGCAACATCTTCGTCATCGAGCCCGTCGAGTGGAAGCGCGATGCGGCTCTGAAGTTCGGCGCCACTCACGCCTACCCGGACATCGAGTCGGCCATGCTGGGCATGGCAGATGTGACTCAGGGCTTCATGGCCAAGAAGGTCATCGTCACCGTTGGTGAGGTTGACGGTGCCGACGTTGACAACTACATGAACCTCACGTCCAAGTCCGGTACCTGCGTGATGACAGCGATCGGCAGCATGCTCGACACCAACATCACGCTGAACCTCGCGATGCTGACCCTGATGCAGAAGAACCTGCAGGGCACCATCTTTGGCGGCGGCAACCCGCACTATGACATCCCGCAACTGCTGTCGATGTACAAGGCCGGCAAGCTCAACCTCGACGACATGATCACCCGGCAGTACCGCCTGGAGCAGATCAACGACGGCTACAAGGACATGCTGGAGGGCCGCAACATCCGCGGCGTCATCCGCTACACCGACGAGGACCGCTGACGGTGACTCAGCAGACCACGACTCAGCAGACCACGGAGCTGTCGCCCGCCCTGGCCGCCTCGCGCGAGTCATGGCGGTGCGTGCAGTCCCACGACCGCGACGGTTGGCTGGCCCTGATGGCGCCCGACGTCGTCATCGAAGATCCGATCGGGCAGTCCTACACCAACCCCGACGGACTGGGCGTGCGCGGCAAGGAGGCGGTGGCGGCGTTCTATGACGCCAATATCGCCGCCAACAAACTGCGGGTCACCTGCGAGGAGACTTTTCCCTCCAGTTCGCCCAACGAGGTGGCCCACATCCTGGTGCTGCGCAGCGAGTTCGAGGGCGGAATGACCAGTTCGGTGCGCGGGGTGTTCTGCTACCGCGTCGACGACGACGGACTGATCGCGAACATGCGCGGCTACTGGAACCTCGAGGGCATGCAGTTCGGGCAGGCACCGGCCTGAGAATGCCGCCAGCGTGACGGCGCTGCCGCTGAACGGATTCGGTGCCGTCGTGGTCGGCGGATCCCGCGGGATCGGCGCGGCGGTGGCAACCCTGCTCGCCGAGTTGGGTGCCGGCGTGGTGGTCAACGGCCGTGACGCCGACGCGGTCGACGAGACGGTCGGTGCGATCACCGCCGTCGGTGGCCTGGCGCTTGGGCTGCCCGGCTCTGCCGCCGACGACGAAACTGCCACAGCTCTGATCGCCCTGTGCGAAAACGAGTTCGGACAGATCAACGCACTGGTGAACTGTGCCGGCGCGGCGGAACCGACCGGTTCGTCGATCCTGGGCATCACACCCGCGGATTTCCGGGATCTGATCGACATCCACCTCGGCACGGTGTTCGCCACCTGCCGCGCGGCTGCCCCGCGAATGATCGCCAGTGGCGGCGGGTCGATCGTCAACACCAGTTCGTTCGCCTACCTCGGTGACTACGGCGGTACCGGCTACCCGGCCGGCAAGGGCGCGGTGAACGGGCTGACCATGGCGATCGCAGCCGAACTCGCCGAGTACGGGGTACGCGCCAACGTGGTCTGTCCAGGTGCCAGAACCCGGCTGTCCACCGGCGCCGACTACGAGGCGCACATCGAGTCGTTGCGCCGCCGCGGCATGCTCGACGAGGTCAGCGCACAGGGGGCACTGGACGCCGCCCCCGCGGAGTATGTTGCCCCGACATATGCCTACCTGGTCAGTGACCTCTCCGTTCGTGTCACGGGCCAGATCCTCATCGCCGCAGGCGGTTTCGTTGGCCGATTCGACCGACCCTCGCCCACGCTGCTGGGCTACCGCGACCACCACGGTGCGCCCCCGTGGTCGCTCGCCGAGATTGACACGATGCTGAACTGAGCCGAGCCCTATGCTGGGCCGCATGGCGTCCGTCTTCACCAAGATCATCAATCGCGAACTGCCGGGCCGATTCGTCTACGAAGACGACGACGTGGTGGCATTTCTCACCATCGCCCCGATGACGCAAGGCCACACCCTGGTGGTCCCCCGCGCCGAGGTCGACAACTGGCAGGACGTGGAGCCTGGGGTCTTCAACCACGTGATGGCGGTGTCCCAACGTATTGGTCAAGCGGTGTGCGCGGCCTTCGGTGCCCAGCGGGCCGGGCTGATCATTGCCGGGCTGGAAGTGCCGCATCTGCACGTGCACGTTTTCCCGGCCTACAACCTCACCGACTTCGGCTTCGCCCACGTAGACAACAGTCCGTCCTCGGAGTCCCTCGACGAGGCGCAGACGAAGATCATCGCGGCCCTCGCCGCGCTGGACTGACCCCGACCCGCCCGCCATAGACTTGCACCATGGACCTGACGAAGACGCTGATTGATCTCGCGACGACGCCGGTCCGCGTGGGGCTCGCGGCAGCCGACGCAGGCTTGGCCATCGCAGGGGCCACCGTCGATCTGGCCAGACAGTCCCTCGGCGTTGAGGCCGTGCCCTCGGCCCGCGAATCCGTCGTCCGTCTGCTGGGCCTCGACGACACCGTCGAAACCGCCAACCGGTTGGCGCAACTGGTCAACGACGACGCCCCACTGGCCCGCGCGCTGGCGACCGACGGCCCACTGGACCGGCTCATGCGGCCGGGGGGTCTCATCGACCGGCTTACCGCACCCGACGGCGTGCTGGAGCGGCTGACCGCCGAGGGCGGCGGCTTGGAACGGGCACTGGCGAAGGGTGGTCTGGTTGACCAACTCCTGGATGAGGACGGCTTGTTCGAGCGTGTGCTTGCCGAAGACGGCCTTGCCGACCGACTGCTGGCAGAGGGTGGTCTGATCGAAAAACTGACCGCGCGCAACGGCCCGCTGGAGCAACTTGCCGATGTCGCCGACACTCTGAACCGGCTGACGCCCGGCCTGGAAGCACTGGCCCCGACTATTGAGACGCTGCGCGAGGCGGTCGCCACGCTCAGCATGGTGGTCAATCCCCTGAGCAATATCGCTGAACGCATCCCGTTGCCCGGCCGGCGCAGATCCACGCACCGGGCCGCGGATGCCGACCACGACGACGACGGCGCCTGACCCGATAGGCTGTCAGGCGGTCAAAGCCGGTTGACGCCGGTTGCGCCTCCTTAGCTCAGTGGTAGAGCACTCGCCTTGTAAGCGAAAGGTCGTCAGTTCAATCCTGACAGGAGGCTCCATCAAGCGATTGAGTGAATGCCCAGTTCAAGACGGTTTTCACGCCATGTAATTCGACCCGGCCGAAGTCGATGGACGCATTTTGGACACAGCCTGATCCAACCGATCGGCTACTAGGTCCAAATCGTCTTCGAACAGATCGGCGTAGACGTCCAGGGTCATCGCGGCCGACTTGTGGCCCATCATCCGTTGGATCACCTTCGGGTTGGCGAGTTCCTTCACTGCCAGGGACGCCGCAGTGTGGCGAAGGTCGTGGGCAGTTACCCGCGGAAAAACCGGCGTCTTCGGCGCGCCGAACTCTTGGGTCTCCCTCGCACGGGCCTCGTTTGCCGCCTTGATGCATCTGCTGACCGCGCCCGACAACCATGAGTCAATGGATGCCGGCGGGCCCATGTAGCCACCATCCCTGGAAGGCCAGAGGATGTCGCCGTGACCCTTTCCGCGACACACCCTGGCCAGTTCGTCACCCACAAATCGGGGCATCGGAATATCCCTGAATTTGTGGCCCTTAAGCGTTCCGACTACCACTTTGGTTCCGACCATAACGGCGTTCTCTT
>CAMCWJ010000118.1 GCA_945882475.1 Bifidobacterium breve | reverse complement strand
GGGCCCGGATTGCGGGTCGCCAAGAGTTCAGATGAACGTGACGTAAATTCTCCCCTTCCGGCTATGCGATTACGCACACTTGAAACTGTTGACTCCGTTTCGTTATCACTCATAGCGTTGTCATCACGAGGGGTCACCGGCGACAGCGCTCGAGGAATTTCCGCAGACTCGTTAGTGCGAAACATGCACGAAGAGAGGGGCTTTCATGCTTCAGCCACAACAGCTACCCGGACCCAACAGCGATGTATGGGACTGGCAGATCAAAGGCCTGTGCCGCGGCGAGGACTCGTCGATGTTCTTTCATCCCGAGGGCGAGCGGGGCCGCGCCCGAACCCAACGCGAGATGCGGGCCAAGCAGATGTGCCGGCAGTGCCCGGTGATCACCCAGTGCCGCGCCCATGCGTTGCAAGTGGGCGAGCCCTACGGAATCTGGGGTGGCCTCAGCGAGGCAGACCGCGAGACCCTTCTCAAGCGCGGGATTGGACGACGCTCAGCCTGATCACCGCGTCATCGACCCGAGGTAGTACTTTTCCTGCCCGGTCGGGTAACCGCCGCCGTCGGTGGCGATGTGCACATGGTCGAAGTGGTTCGCGGTTTCGTTGCCGTAGTCGGCCGTCCAACTCGGCGCACCGATGCCCGGATAGAAACCCTGCCTCCAGATCACATGCAGCACTCCCCAGCGCTTCGCATTCGCCAACGCGTACCCGGCGATCTGGTTGCCCAGTTCAATACCCTCGGGGGACTGGTGGTTGGGGATCATCACATCGATCGCCAAGCCGTTGGGGTGCCATGGCAGGGGGTCTTCCCGTGCTCCACCGATCGAGTCGATTTCCAGAAACATCATGCTGATGGCCCGGGCCGCCCAGATGGTTCTCACCTGCAGGCCCGCCTCCGGTGCATCCCCCGGCGCCAGCGCGAAATCGAAGTCGACAGCCGCGACCGGTGCGCTCGCAGCGAGCAGTTCCGCTTCCCTGCTGCTGGCCATGTTCTGCACACCTACCGGCCCGGCCGGCGCGGCTACCTGCTGTGTCGGGACCGATCCTGGTGTCTCAGGAGCCTGCTTGCCCTGCGCCTGAAACATGGCAACGGAGAGGGCGATCGAGGCCGCGGCGGCAAACCAGCGGCCGCGGCCCTCGCCGAACACCTTCATCACGAGTTCACCTTAACGTCCCGGGCCGAACCCCCGGGCGCTGATGCGCCCAACGGGGGCGCCCAGCGCTGAACTAGTGGCTGTGGCCGTGGTGGCCGTGCCCGTCCTCGTCGTCGTGGCTCACCCGTTCCACGATGGCCGTCTCGGTGGTCAGCAGCATGCGGGCCACCGAGGCGGCATTGAGCACCGCCGAGCGAGTCACCTTGACCGGATCGATGACGCCGTCGGCGACCAGGTCGCCGTAGACCAGGGTGGCGGCGTTGAAGCCGTGCCCGGTCGGCAGCTCGCTGACCGTGTTGACCACGACGGCCCCGTCGAGCCCGGCGTTGGTGGCGATCCAGTACAACGGCGCCGAAAGCGCATCCGAGAGCACATCCACGCCGAGTGCCTCATCGCCGGAGACCGAGTCACGCAGAGACTTCAGTGCCGCCCTGGCCTGCACCAGCGCGCTGCCGCCGCCGGGCACGATGCCCTCCTCGACCGCGGCCTTGGCCGCCGCCACGGCGTCTTCGACGCGCAGCTTGCGCTCCTTGAGCGCGGTCTCGGTGGCCGCGCCGACCTTGATCAACGCCACGCCGCCGGCCAGCTTGGCCAGCCGTTCCTCAAGTTTTTCGCGGTCCCAATCCGAATCGGTGTTCTCGATCTCCCCGCGCAACTGGCGGACCCGGTCGGCGAGGGCCTCGGGGGTTCCGCCGCCGTCGACGATCACGGTGTCGTCCTTGCTGACGACCACCCGGCGGGCTGAGCCCAACACGTCGAGGCCGACCTCGCGCAGCAGCAGCCCGACGTCCGGATTGACCACCTGCGCGCCGGTGACGACGGCAAGATCCTCCAGGAACGCCTTGCGGCGGTCGCCAAAGAACGGTGCCTTGACGGCAACGGCCTTCAGGGTCTTGCGGATCGCGTTGACCACCAGGGTGGACAGCGCCTCACCCTCGACGTCCTCGGCGACGATCAGCAGCGGCTTGCCGGCTTCGGCGACCTTCTCCAGCAGCGGCAGCAGGTCCGGAAGCGAGGTGATCTTGTCGCGGTGCAGCAGCACCACCGCATCCTCGAGCACAGCTTCCTGGGAGTCGAAGTCGGTGATGAAGTAGGCCGAGACGAAGCCCTTGTCGAAGCCGATGCCCTCGGTGATCTCCAACTCGGTGTTCATCGTCGAGGACTCCTCGACGCTGACCACGCCATCGGTGCCAACCTTCGTCATCGCCTCGCCGACCATCTCGCCGACCTCCGCATCACGCGAGGAGACAGTGGCGACCTGCGCGATGCCGTTCTTGCCCGAGACCGGAGTGGCCGCGTCGAGCAAGGCCAGGGACACCGCGTCGGCGGCCTTGCCGATACCCAGGCCCAGCGCGATCGGGTTGGCACCGGCGGCAACCAGACGCAGGCCGTTCTTGATGATGGCCTGGGCCAGCACGGTGGCCGTGGTGGTGCCGTCGCCGGCGACGTCGTTGGTCTTGGTGGCCACCGACTTCACCAACTGCGCGCCGAGGTTCTCGAACGGGTCCTCAAGTTCGATCTCGCGGGCGATCGTCACGCCGTCGTTGGTGACCGTCGGGCCGCCGAATGCCTTGGCGAGCACCACATGCCGGCCACGCGGGCCCAGTGTGACTCGGACGGCTGCGGCCAACTTGTCGACACCGGCCTCCATGGCGCGCCGCGCGGTCTCGTTGTACTCGATCTGCTTGCTCATCAGTGGTTCCTGTCCTTCGACTTGACCTCAAAATGTGTTCCGCCCCGGAAACGCCCGTGACGGGCACGGGTATTTCCGGGGCGGTTCACAACTGCTACTTGCTGACGACCGCCAGTACGTCGCGGGCCGACAGGATCAGGTACTCCTCGCCGTTGTACTTGATCTCGGTGCCGCCGTACTTGCTGTAGATGACGGTGTCGCCCTCGGCGACGTCCAGCGGAATCCGCTTCTCGCCGTCCTCGTCCCACCGGCCGGGGCCGACAGCGACAACGGTGCCTTCCTGCGGCTTCTCCTTGGCGGTGTCGGGGATGACCAGACCCGATGCGGTGGTCGTCTCGGCCTCGTTGGCCTGGACGAGGATCTTGTCCTCGAGTGGCTTTATCTTCACGCTCGCCACGATGGAGCCCTCCACTTAGTTTGGGTGCGGTCCGGGGATGTTCCCCGGACCTCGGATGAATCAGGTGCTTCGGCAGTCGTCCGTACCCTCGCGCCGTCGTCGCGGGTGCCGACACAGGGGTTTGTCCGCCTGCCAACTAGCACTCTATACCCGAGAGTGCTAGCACTCAAGCGGGGTCGGGTGCGGGTTCGCCGAGGGCCTAACGGTCAAAGGCGGACGGGTCGATGAGCAGATGCTCGGAGACGTCGCCGACCATCTCCACCTCGGCGATCCGTTCGGTGAAGTACCACCCGTTCGCGTCGCGGGCGAACCGGTCGCGGTAGCGGCCCACCACGATCGGCTGCAACCGGACGTTCTCGGTGGCCTGCACGACGCAGACAGTCGACCGGGCCTCGGCGGTGTCGCCGGCGATCTCGACGATCGGGTTCATGACCAGGTGCCGGGTCCTCGGCGTGCCCCCGGACTCGGGAAACCGACGGGTGGTCATGGCGAACAGACCGGCGATCTTCTGGGCGCCGTTGAGGGTCGCCGTCCTGGCACCACCGAAATCCGCCCGGCCCAGCAGTTCACCGAGGCCGTCGAAGTCGCCGGCGTCGATCAGTTCGGCGTACCGGTAGATCAGATCGGTGATGGCGAACCGATCGGCGATGTGGTGCCCGGCGTTCACGCGACCTGCCCGCTAACCACCGGCAACCCCGGGTCAGTGGAGACGTTCAGTCCCGACGGTGCGGCCCCGGCGGCGACCAGGTGGGCGGCAAAGGAAGCGATCATGGCACCATTGTCGGTGCACAACCGTATCCGTGGGATGCGTAGCTCCAAACCCGCTGCGGCGCAGCGTTGTTCGGCTAGCTCGCGCAGCCTGGAATTGGCCGCGACCCCGCCGGCGATCAGCAGCGTGGACACCCCCAGATCGGTGGCCGCCCGCACCGCCTTGGCGGTCAGCACGTCGGCGACCGCCTCCTGGAACCCGGCTGCGACGTCGGCGGCCGGCGCATCCGGATTGGCCTCGACGTAGCGCGCCACCGCGGTCTTGAGTCCGGAGAAGCTGAAGGCGTACGGATCGTCGCGCGGGCCGGTCATCCCGCGCGGAAAGACGACGGCGTCGCGGTCGCCGGTGCGGGCAAGGTCGTCGAGTGCCTTACCGCCCGGGTAGCCCAGGCCCAGCAGGCGCGCCACCTTGTCGTAGGCCTCCCCCGCGGCATCGTCGACAGTGCTGCCGAGTTCGAGGATCGGTTCGGCCAGCGACCGCACGTGCAGCAGATGGGTGTGCCCGCCGGAGACCAGCAAGCCCACGCTCTCCGGCAACGGGCCGTGATCGAAGACGTCGGCGGCCAGGTGCCCGCCGAGATGGTTCACGGCGTAGAACGGCACGCCCCATGCCGCGGCGTAGGCCTTCGCGGCGGCCACACCGACCATCAGCGCACCGGCCAGTCCGGGACCGATGGTGGCCGCGACGACGTCGGGCCGGTCGATACCGGCAGCGGCCAAGGCCCGGCGCATAGTGGGACCCAGCGCCTCCAGGTGGGCGCGGGACGCGATCTCGGGAACGACCCCGCCGAATCGGGCGTGCTCGTCCACGCTGGAGGCGATCTCGTCGGCGAGCAGAACGATCGTGCCGTCGGCCTCGATCCGGGCGATGCCGACTCCGGTTTCGTCACAGGAACTTTCGATGGCCAAGACGGTGCGGCCGGTCATGACCGATCCCGCCGCATGGTGTGCGCATCGGCGCCGCTGGCCTGGTAATAGCGCTTGCGCAGGCCGACGATGACGAAGCCGAGGCTGGTGTAGAGGGCGATGGCCGGGGTGTTGTCGGTGCGCACCTCCAGGTACACCACCGCATCAGGGCCGGCGAAATCCAGCAGGCGGTCCATCATGGCGCGACCGATCCCCTTGCCCTGATAGACCGGATCCACCCCGATGGTGTGGATCTCGTACTCGAACGGCGGGGTGCGGCCCAGTCGGGCGATGCCGGCGTATCCGATCAGCCGGCCGTCCACCCGGGCGGCGACGTAGCGGTTGTGACCGGCCGCCAACTCGCGGACGAACGCCGATTCCGTCCAGGGATCGTCGCCGCCGAACAACAGCGTCTCGAGTTGGGCGCACCGGGCTGCGTCAGCGTTAGCCAACCCGTCGTAGACGACGCTCACCTGGGTCACCGCGCACGCTCGGCAAGTGTCTTGGCATCCGGGCGGCGCAGGTACAGCGGAACCAGCGGAAGCGGTTCGGCTTCCCAGTCGCCGACGGCGGCGACCAGACCGGCCGGGGTGGGCTGCGCACCGGAGACCAGTTCGGCGCCGCCGATCGGGACGGCGGCAAGCGCATCCACACCGGGGCCCTCAATACGTGTCCCGTCGCGATAGCGGGCCCAGTACACCTCCCGGCGGCGGGCGTCGGTGACCACCAGCACCTCGCCGGTCGTCCGGCCACCGATGGCATCCAGCGAGCACACCCCGCGCACCGGCAGGCCCAGCGCGTGGCCGTAGGCCGCGGCGGTAGCCATCCCGATCCGCAGGCCGGTGAATGGTCCCGGTCCGCAGCCCACCACGATCGCATCGAGATCGCCCATCGTCAGTCCCGAGTCAGCAACGGCTGCAACGGCATTGGGTGTCAGCTGCTCGGCGTGGGCGTGAGCGTCGACGACAATCCGCTCGGCGCACAGACTGATCACGCCGTCGTCGGCGCGGCGGAGCACCGCCGCCACGACCGCGGGCGTGGAGGTGTCGATAGCCAGGACGGTGACGCTCACGGGTGGTTCCAGTGCCAGGTCGCGATCCGGGTCTCCGCGCCGGGCGGGCGCTCAAGGGTGAGGCTCAGATGGTGCTGCGACAGCCGTTCGGCCACGCCCTGGCCCCACTCGATCACCGCAACCGCGTCCTGCAGGTCGGTGTCGAGGTCCAGCGAGTCCAGTTCGGCCATCAAGTCGGCGTCGCTGTTGTCCAACAACCGGTAGACATCGACGTGCACCATCGCCGGGTGTCCGCTGCGGCGGGGACGATGCAGGCGGGCCAGCACGAAACTCGGCGAGGTGATCGGTCCTTCAACGTCCATGCCACGCGCAATTCCCTTGGCCAGAACCGTCTTTCCCGCTCCCAGCGGGCCAGCCAGCACTACGACGTCGCCGGCTCGGAGGTGCCGGCCGAGCCGCTCGCCGAGCGCCAGGGTGTCATCGGCCGTCGGCAGCGACGCCGTCCCGGCGTCGAGTCGGACCTCAGTCACCCGGGGTTACTCCTTCGACCAGGCCGATAAGGGCGGCGTTGATGACCTCCGGCCGTTCCAGTTGCACCAGGTGCCCGGCGCCGACGACGATCACCAGCTTGGACAGTGGAAGCACGGCGGCCATCTCCTCGGAATGCTTGACCGGGGTCATCACGTCCTGGTCACCACAGGCGATCAGGGTCGGTATCCGCGCCAGCCCCGCCAGCCCCGCGCTCTCGTCGTGCACCTCCAGGGCATGCAGAAACTCCACCAGGGTGGTGACGTCGGTGTCGTGAATCATCTTCTCGGCGAACGCGACCACGCTGGGGCTGACCTCCTCGCCACCGAAGGACGCCGTTCGCAGAATCGGGCGCAGCATCGTGCGGATGGCACCGCGGGTGCGGTGCACCAGCCTCGGTGCATATCGGGTGGCGAAACGCACCGCTTCCAATGCCGGGTTCTGCAGAATCTCGCCCAGCGGCGATCGGGGCAGGCCCTCGGCAGCCGAGGAGATCAGCGCGGCGCCGACGATGTAGCGACCGTAACGGTGCGGATACTGGCGGGCATGGGAGAGCACGCTCATGCCACCCATCGAATGTCCCACCACAACCACCGGACCGCGCGGAACGATCACGTGCAGAACGGTTTCCAGATCCTTGCCGAGTTGGTCAACCGTGTAGCTGCTGGTGGGGGCGGCACCGGATCGGCCATGCCCGCGCTGGTCGTAGAAGACCATCCGGACCTGATCACCCCAGCGTTGCGCCAGTGCGGCCCGCTGAAAGTGAAAGGAGCCCATCCGAAGACAGAACCCGTGAGCGAACACCACCGTCATCGGGGCGGTGATGGGCCCTACTTCGCGGACCACCAGATCAATGCCGTCCGCGGTGGTGACCACGGCGGCGCGATCGGCTTCCAGAAGCCGGAAGTCCTCGCCCTCGTAGGCATCATGAATGCGACCACGCCTGCGGTACGCCCTGGCGGCCGAGAGCCCTGCGGCGGTACCCACCGCGCCGAGGCCGGCCACCCCCGCCATCAGCCCGGCCTTCCTGCCCACTCCGGAGCCGGATCGCTGCAGCGGCACCGGCAACCGGTCACCGTCGGCAGCCACCGGACTCACCTCCCCGGTAGGTGCGAACCACCCGGCCACGTGGGCTGGTGACGACTTCGTAGTGAATGGTGCCGAGCGCATCCGCCCAGTGCTGGGCCGTGGGCTCCCCCGCCGAGCCCGGACCGAACAGGACGGCTTCATCTCCCTCGACTACATCGGTGGCATCGGGGCCGAGGTCGATGACGAACTGGTCCATGCAGACCCGGCCGACGCCCGGCCGGAGCCGGCCGTTGATCAGCACCTCGATTCGTCCGCTCAGGCCCCGGTAGACGCCGTCGGCGTAGCCGATCGGCAGCAGCGCGACGGTGGTGTCCTGCCGGGCGATCCAGGCGTGACCGTAGGACACGCCCTCGCCGGCCTTGATCGACTTCACCATCGCCACCGCGCATTTCAGCGTCATTGCCGGACGCAGACCCATGTCACCGCGTTCCGGAATCGGACTGAGCCCGTACACCGCGATGCCGGGCCGGATCATGTCGAATCCGAGATCGGGACGCGTCATCGCCGATGGCGAATTGGACAGATGCGCCACCTCGAATTCGATTCCACGCCGTGCCGCCTCGGCGATCATCGCGGTAAACCGTTGCGCCTGAAGGTCGTTGAGCGGGTCTTCTGGTGCATCGCCACTGACCAGGTG
>CAMCWJ010000117.1 GCA_945882475.1 Bifidobacterium breve | reverse complement strand
GTCGCCGCGAGTTCTCGGGCGCAGCCAGTGTGGCCGCCCCGGCCGCGGCCGTCACCACCGGCGAGCCTTCGGCCTCGGTGGGGGTGAGTTCAGCACTGGGTGACTTCCTGGGCACCCCGGCCGTCGGGGCTGTCCTCCTCGGCGCGGTTAAGGGATTCATCGGGGCTGTGGCAACCGGCACGGATCCCGCGGTGGCGCTGCAGTTGTCGCTTGGATCGGTCATCGCCAACGCCGACGTCCAGACCGCATTCGCCCCCATCTACCAGGCAGGCACCACCTGGACCGCGCTGCTGGCCGAAGCCGGTGCGCCGCAGGCCGTGGGGCAGGCGACGGCGGCATTGCTCACAGGGTTGGCGGCCGACACCGACGTGCAGGCTGTGATCGGCGGCGTGCTCAGCGGTGCGATCGCTTCCGTGCTGGGCAACAATGAGGTCGCCCAGGGGGTCGGCACTACGGTCGCAACCGCAGTGGTGGGATTGCTGTCCGCCCCGCAGGCCGCCGATGCCCTCGGTGGGATCGCCGGCGCCGCGGTCTCGGGCCTGCTCAGTCAGCCCGTGATCGCCGGCGCGGTGGGCGGCGTCGCCGACCTGATCGCGTCCGGAGTCAGCCCCGCCGAGGCGGTGCAGACCGCTCTGGCCTCTATTCAGGGCCAGGCCATCGGTGCCGTAGGAGCGGCCGTTGGCAGCGCGGTGAATTCGGTGCTCACCGACGCCAGTGTGATCGCGGCACTGGGGGCAGCCGCCACCGGCTTGGCCACCCAGGTGCTGGGGTTCGACGAAGCCTGGACTGCCATCGGTGATCTGCTCGGGCCCGCATACGGCCCGGTGATCGTCGGTCTGAAGGATGCCGCGGGCGCTGTCGAGCGCTTGGCGGGCTTGGCCGGCACGGCGGTGACCGAGTTCCTCGGCGCCACCGGCGTAGCCGCCGCCCTGTCGGACACCATCGGTCAGCTGGCCACCGCATTGCTCAGCGGCACCGACCCGGCTCAGGCGTTGCAGAGTGCACTGCAAACGCTGCAGGCGGCCTCGGCGGTCACGGCCGCCCTGGACTCGATCGTCTCGGAGGCGCTGAGTGCGCTGCTGGGAGACCCTGCCGTGCAGGAGACGGTCATCGAGGGGGCCAAGGATGCCGTCTTCGACGCCATCAGTTCCTCGGGCCTGCCGCCGGTGGCAGTCGAGGCGGCCCGGGCGGCGGTGGATTCGCTGCTGGCCAACCCGGCCATTCTGGAACTGGTCGGCGACCTCGCCGGCGGATTCGTCAGTGGCGCTCCGGTGGACGAGATCGTCATCGCCGTGGTCGAGGCGGTCGTCTACGACCAGGAGCTGCAGGCTGCCTTCGGCTCCGCGGTGGGTCAGGCGATCGGTTCGCTGTTCGGCGACAACGCGATCGGGTCGGTCGTCGGTCAGTTGGCCGGGGTCGGCGCGACGCTGCTGATCGGCTTGTTCTCCGGGGTCGTGCGGCTGTTCAACCCGTTCGGATCACCGTCCGCGGCAGCCGTCGGCAATTCGTTCTCCGACGGCTACTTCGTCATCGAGGGGCCGGTCCTCACCCTCGCCGCCTGACGACCCGGGCAGGCCCTCCGGGGCCGCTCAAGTACCAGGTTTTTGTCGCTGTTGTGATTAGCTGGCGCAACGAGTTGATCGACTTTTCGGCTTTGTTCCCGGCTGCTCAGAGCTTTTTGACACGCCTCGCGCATGCTCGTTGACGGTTGCCACTCTCCATCTCGGGTAAGCTTAGAGCTTCCTGAGAAAATTACTCATTGAGGGTTGGTGCGCGTCATGAAGCATGGTCACACAGGTCACTCCGTCGGCAGAGTGAACGCTCGGGCGGTTCACTCCGTCGGCAGAGTGGGCGCCCTGGCGGTATTGCTCGGAGTGGGCGTGGCGATCACTGGTCTGCCGGCCGTGGCATCGGCGGATACCAATACCGGAGCGGATACCTCCGTATCGGCGGGTACCACCGATCGCGCCCCGGCGCCGCGGCGCCAGGCGCGCGGCGACGGCGCAGACGCTCCCGACCCGACGTCGACGAACTCGGCTGAGTCCACGTCCGGTCCCGATTCTTCGAACTCAAACCCCCGCCGGCCCGGACGCGGTTGGACTAACCCGGGCAGCGCGGCGAACACGGCCGGTAGCGCCGCAGTGGAGCGCATTGGCCAGTCGCACCGGGAGTCGACCTCGAATCTTGACCCGAGCGTGCCGGAGACCTTCGCTCCCCGCGCGTCCACCGATTCGATCGTGGTGACCGAGGATTCGGTGTCTGCCGTTGACGGCGGGGCTGACACCCCGACCGTTGCCGCACCCGCCAATCAGATCGAACCTGCCGTCGAGGCATCCCCGGCCCCGGCCGCGCCGGTCATGACGGCCGCGCCGCGTGGGGCCGTGTCTGGGGCGGGCCGAAACCTGCTCACCTGGCTCGGCGGCGGTACCGATCCCCTCGCCCCGATCGCGGCCCCGTTTGCCTGGGCCACGCTGGCGATGACCCGCCGCGAGTTCTCGGGCACCGTGCAGACGGCTGCCCCGGCCGCCGTAGTGACCACCAGTGAGCCGGTGGCGGTGACGGATTCGCCGCTGGCCGCTCTGCTCGGCCAAGCCGACGCCCAGGCGGCGATCTTCACGGCCGCCAAGCAGTTCGTCCTGACGGTGGTCACCGGCGGGAACGGGGCCACGGCTCTGCAGGCCGGGCTCCTGAGCCTCGACGCCAACCCGCTGTTCAGTAATTACGCTTGGGATTCGGTGCTGGCTGATCCCGGAATGGCGCAGGCAATCGGCGGTACGGTCGGCTCCCTGATCACCGGGTTGGCCGCGGACGCGGAAGTCCAGGCGGCGGTCGGCGATCAGATCAACGGCTACATCACCTCGGCCCTGGGGGACAACGCGATTGCGGCGAGACTGGGCTCGACCGTGGCTGATGCGGTGGTCGGTCTGCTGGCCGACTCCGCGGCCGGTGCCGGGTTGGGTGCTGTCGCCGGAACCGCCGTGACCACTCTGCTCAGTCAGCCCGGCGCGGTGGCGGCCATGGTGAACGTGAACGCTCAGATCGGCGCTCTGGTGGGCGGCAGCAATCCGGGGGCCGCGGCCGAGGCCGCCTGGCAGTCGCTGCAAGCCGACCCGGCCTTCCAGGACGCGGTGGGCCTGGCGGTGACCGCGGCCGTGACCGCCGGTTTGACCAACACGGGCTTGGTGCAGGCCCTCGGTACCGCCGTCACCGAGATCGTCGCAGGCGTGAGGGGCGAACCGGCACTGCAGGCTTTTGCGGGCGAGCAGATCGCCGACTATCTGAGCGATGCGTTGGCGGGCACTCCCGCGGCGGGCATCGCCGGAGCCCTCACCGACGTGGTCGTCGGCCTGATCTCCAACCCGGCGGTCGGTGCGGCACTGGCCGGTGTCGCCGGTTCAGCGCTGACCGATTTCCTCGGCCAGCCCGGCATCGCCACCGTGGTGGCCGAGATTGCCGGCCAGGCAGCCATCGCTGTGCTGGCGGGTACCGATTCCGAGGTGGTTCTGGCCGTCGCTTGGCAAGCGCTGCAGGCAGATTCGGCATTCAACCCCGCGGTCGCGGCCACCGTCGCGAACGCGGTGACGACACTGCTGAGTGACGCGGGTCTGGTCTCGGCGCTGGGGGAGACCGCCGCGGCCCTGGTCACCGGAGTGACGGCCGATCCGGCGGTGTGGGCGTTCGTCACCGAACTCGCCGGGTCCACCTACGGCGACCCGATCGTCGCCACACTGACCGATCTGGCCGCTTCCGGCGGACTGGCCGACCTGGCGAGCTCGGCGGTCACCGGGTTCCTGGGTGCGCCCGGAGTCGTTGCCGCACTGTCGGCTACCGCCTCCCAGGTCACCACGGCCCTGCTGAACGGGACGAGCGCGACCGACGCCCTGCAGGGCGCGCTGGCGTCGCTGCAAGCCGATCCCGCCATCGGAGCCGCCGTGGATGCTGTAGCCGCCGGCGCGTTGCAGGCGATCCTCGGTGAGTCGGCCGTGCAGGAGGCTGTCAGCGCGGTGGCCAAGGACGCCATCGAAAGTCTCATCAACGGATCCGGGGACAGCCCTGTTCTGGCTCCGGTGGCGGGTGCGGTGACAGAAGCGGTGGTCGACTCCCTGCTGGCCAACGCCGCGATCCAGGAGTTCATCAGCGACCTCGCTCTCGATATCGCCGGCGGAGCCCCGATTGACGACATTGCCAACATCGTGATTCAGGCCGTCATCGACCAACCGGCACTGCAGTTCGCCGTTGGAGCTGCGGTGGGCGCGGCGGCAGGTGCGTTCGTCGGCGACAATCCGGTCGGCTTCGTCGTGGGCCAGGTGGTTGGTGCAGCGGCGACGGTAGTCATCGGCCTCGCCGCCGTAGTGGCTTCGGTGTTCAACCTGTTCGAGGTCGCCCAACCCGCGGCGGCCGCCGGTGGCGACAGCTACCTGATCGAGCAGGGTCGGGTGCTGGCACTGCTGGGGTAACCAAGGGCGGCGTACCTCGGACGGTCCTGACAGCCGGGCGTGTTCACGACCTGTTGTCGGGACCGTCCGTACCCACCGCATCGATCAGCATCAGCCACACCAGCGTGGACAGTCCCACCGCCAACGCCTGGGTGCTGACCGCGAAGGCGATGTATTCGTGCCACGTCGCCGCGAGGCCGCACTGCGTCCCTAGGTCGGCTTTCACCAGCATGGAGAACGACAACCCCAACCCGATGCACAACAAGACGACGGTCAGCACCGGCGCGACCCGCTGACCAACGTCGCGCGCGGTGGCATTGCGGCGCACGAAGTTCATCTCGACCCCGAGTGTCAGCAGTACCACCGCGAGAATGTTCGCCATTTCGGAGTAGTAGCTCGGGGAAACGTCACCGCCGCAGCCTCTTTCGACATCGATCACCGGGTACCACAGGGCGGTTGCGATCTGGACGACAGCGGTTCCGATGACGAGGGGGACGATCCAGCTCCGCGATGACGTTCCCTCTGCGAGCGCGGACCGCAGCAGCAGTGTCATCGCAACGACGAACACCATCGAGGCCAGCAGGTTGACCCAGGCTGCCTCCGTGTCGCCGAGGCCCGCGCGAAAGTCGGCAGTGGAGATCAGAATCGGGTGGGCGATGACGGCGAGTGCCGCGCCGGCGGCCCACCAACCGGTGAAAAGCCGTCGCACGAACGTTCTGCGATCGGCGCCGCCGTTGATCCGCCACTTCAACGCGGCGGTGCCCGCCACCAGCAGCATGTCCATACCGAACACCAACCACGGATTATTCGCGGACTGCGAGTTCCCGGTCAGATCACAGAGGAACTCGACGACGTCGTCGCTGAAGGTGAAGCCCACCACCAACAGCGCCACCGTCACCAGCGCAGTCAGATCCAAGGGGTTCCTGGCTGCAACGGTGTGAGTCCCGTCGACCACCACCCCAGACTAGCGGTGGGCAGCCACCATCAGGCCGTCCGTGGTCGAGGCGTCCTCGGGTGTCGCCGCGGCCATCATCGTGTCGTGGGCCTGGTCAGCATCGGCGCCGGCGGGCACCACCAGCAGCAGCACGCTGGCGCCGCCGAGGCCGAGTACCTCGATGGTGTTGCGGGGCTGGCGGTGGTAGCCGGCGAGGCGGACCACCCGACCGCCGATGACCGTCTTGACCGGCGCCTTCGCCCACTCGTCCATCTGATAGGTGACGTGGCTGATCGGACCGAGTCGCACCGACAGCACCGCGAGCAGGTCCGGCAGTTCGGCAATCAGGTCGGTGCCGTGCGGCCACCACGCGCCGTCGACGAAGCCGGTGGGGGAGGCCTTGGGCTTGAGGCGCAGCCGCGGTGTGTGCTCAGGTGGCGGCTGGTGCCAGCCGGCTGTGGAGCGGATTGGTGTTTGCGTCATCGGACGCTCCCGTCTTGCGGCGAAAACCCGCCGATGACTCAACCCTACGCCCGGCCGAACGCGAAAAGCTAGCTTTTCCAAGCGGTTTCGGTACCAGGACAAAAAAATGTGGGCCGGCAGGTTTCCCTGCCGACCCACATTGTTAGCTCTTTGTTCTCGCTACTCGGGGCGAACCGCGAGTGCCTGGGGGCCCTTGGCGCCCTGGCCGATGTCAAAGACGACCCGCTGGTTCTCCTCCAGCGACTTGTAGCCGCTTCCGGAGATCTCGGAGAAGTGGACGAAAACGTCCTCAGCCCCACCGTCGGGAGCGATAAAGCCGAAGCCCTTTTCGCTGTTGAACCACTTCACAGTTCCCTGTGCCATTCTTACTTCTCATTTCTTCACACGGACGCCAGACAATCGGGCGTCCTAGCCTGAGCCTACACGACGGCGGCGCCTTTCGGGCATCCGCGATCTGAGGATCTGAAAGTGCTTGTACCGCAGCCGAATAGCTACTTCTGCTGGTCCGAGAAAACCGGGTTCTTCACCGGCTCCGCAGAATCCTCGTTCTTCGGTGCGACGTACTCCGTCTCCACAGGGTGGGAGAACAGACTGTCTTGCATGGGGCTTCCTTCGTGTTGAGGCCCAGCCGGAATCGAATGCCGGTCAGGTGGAGAATCGGATCGCACGGTCAGCCAGTCCTGGGGATCGCTGCTAGACGTCGCCGCTGAGGCGAAACGACTCTGCCTCCAACTGTACAGGCTCGCCGGCCTGACCCCGTCCGGCCCCTACGATTGGCCAGTCGGCGAAGAACCCGGGGAGGCATCGGCATGACCATCACCGCACCCGAGAACCCCCGACTGGCCAACGACAGCGAGCGCCTGGTGCACAAGGCCCTGGTGGACCAACTCGGTGACGGCGACCTCGTCATCGCAAGCCAGCGCGTCACCGACCGCCTCAAGGACCACGAGATCGACTTCGTGGTCGCCATCGACGGCGGCGGCATCGTGTGCGTCGAGGTCAAGGGCGGCGAGGTCTCCCACGACGGCGCCGGGTGGCTGCAGCGCAAACGCAACGGCAATGTCGACCCCATCGAACCGGTCCGGCAGGTGCGCCAGGCGCACTACGCGCTGCGCGACTTCATCGAAAAGGACCCGCGCTGGACCCAGGGCAGAGTGCGCTGGAACCACGTGGTGGTGCTCCCCAACAGTTCGGTGCCGGCGGACTTCGCGCTGCCGGACTGCCCGCGCTGGATGGTGATCGACCGCGACGAGCTGGGGCAGTTGGCGTCGCGCCTCAATGACATTGTGCAGCAACAGGAAATTCAGTACCCGTTGCTGAGCGCCACTGGGATCGAGCAGCTGCGGACCTCGCTGAGTGGGCGTGGGCTCCCGCAACGCGACGTCGTCGCCCGGGCGCTGGAGAACGAGGACGCCGCCGACATCCTGACCGAGCAGCAGGCCGTCGTCCTCGACGCCACCCGGCTGCTGCACCGCGTCGAGGTGCGCGGCGGGGCGGGCAGCGGCAAGACGTTCATGGCCGTCGAGCAGGCCCGCCGGCTGGCGAGCCAGGGGCAGCGGGTCGCGCTGATCTGCTACTCGCACGGCCTGGCTTCCTACCTCAAACGCATCACCGCGGGCTTCACGCAGCGCCAGCAGCCCGGCTATGTCGGGGAGTTCCACGCCCTGGGCATCCGCTGGGGTGCGCCCGTCGGTCCCGACGAGGCCGAGCGAACCCAGGCGACCACCCAGTTCTTCGAGCACGACCTGCCCGCGGACATGGTCAGCCTGGCTGCCAACCTGCCCGACGGGCAGCGGTTCGACTCCATCGTGATCGACGAGGCGCAGGACTTCGCCGACAGTTGGTGGGAGCCGATCCTGGCCGGTCTGCGCGACCCGGAAACCGGCGGACTGTACGTGTTCAGCGACGAGGGCCAGCGGGTGTTCGACCGCCAGGGCACCCCGCCGGTGCCGATGGTGCCGCTGATTCTCGATCACAACATCCGCAATACCCGCCAGATCGCCACCGCCTTTCACCCGTTGGTGGATCACCCGATGCGCTTCCGCGGCGGTGACGGGCCGGAGGTCCGGTTCGTGGCCTGCTCCCGCGACGCTGCCCTCGACGTCGGCGACGATCAGGTCGAGGCGCTGCTCGACGAGGGCTGGCGGCCCGAAGACGTCGCACTGCTGACGACCGGCAGCCGCCACGAGGAGCAGAAGAACCGCCAGGCTGAGGGCACGCAGGCCTACTGGGACAGCTTCTGGGATGCCGAGCAGGTGTTCTACGGCCACGTGCTCGGCTTCAAAGGCCTGGAACGGCGGGCCATCGTGCTGGTGGTCAACGACAGCGTCGCCCTGGAGCGGGCCCGAGAACGCTTGTATGTC